>CAYJAI010000021.1:10930-16119 GCA_964368395.1 uncultured Christensenella sp.
ACACTACCAAAAAAATAATTTAGAGAAAAGGGGTGTAAAAAGGAGAAAAAATGAGCGATTTCCGAAATGATATATTAAAACCAAAAGAGAAAAATACCAAATGGTATGTTTGGTTGTTTGTGGCTCTTTTAGGCGCTTTACTGCTTTCCAACTTAGCGGGTGAGACCATAAAAAATCTCTTTTACTCTTTGCTAGCCGGACTTACACCTATCATTGTTGCTGTGTTATTGGCCTTTATTCTATTGCATCCTATACGCCTTATAGAAGATAAAATGTTGAAGAATTCTTTTGTGGGCAATCCGCGGGCTAAGGCTTATAAAAGAGCCATATCTTTAACTTTATGTTACACTGTTATAATCGGTTTGGTTTTACTTTTGTTAGTGGTGATGGTTCCTTATATTATGGGGACTTTGCAAGAATTATCTGGAAACAGTGATGTCATCATAACTAATTTAAAGGCGCAAATAACTGATTTGATAGTTTCCATTACTAATTTACCTGCTATGGAAGTGGAGCAGTTTTTGAGTGTATTCTTTGAGAATATGGGGCAAACCATAAGTTCGTGGTTTGTGTCTGTCAGTGAGAATTTGGCAAATACTGTTGGTGTGGTTTCAAATATAATATTTATTATATTTATGTCTTTGTTAATTAGTTTCTTAATGTTGAAAGACAAAGAGTTGATAAGCAATACCGCAAGGCGTTGCACATACGCTTATAATTCCAAACGAAAAGCGGATGAAATAATTGTCACCACGCGTCGTTCGCGTAAAATGTTAGATCAGTGGCTGGTTTCCAACCTTATTATGATGGCGGTTATATTTATAGTTGCTTGGATAGGATATGCTATTATAGGCATTCGTTTTGCAGGGTTATTAGCCTTACTGCTTGCAATTTTATCCATAGTGCCGTATATCGGTGGATTTATAGCGATTATTCCAGTAATTATGGTGGTTTTAGTTTTTGGAACGACCTCACAATTACTTGCAGGTGTCATTTTTGGTTTAGCAACTTGGGCAATTATAACTACTGTTCTGCCTCCGTTCATTATGAGCAATCGCCTCAAAACGCGTGCAGTTGTTTTACTGTTTACCTTAGTTATCGGTGGAGCAATGTTTGGAATATGGGGAATGTTGCTTTCGGGTCCGATAGCCGCTATATTAAATGTTTATATTCAAGAGAGGTTGGATGCGCGCGAAGCTATGCGAGAACGCGAGGAAATGCTGGAAGCAGGGGTGGTGGATGTTGTCACTTCGGGTATGAGTGATATGCTGGATTTGCAAGAAGATGTTGACCCCACCGTGTTAGATATTATGGTGGAAGAAGGTATAAGAAAAAGATATACAAGCAAGGTTGGGGCACAAAACAAGGCTCAAAAAAAGACCAAATCAAATAAAACTGAAAAGACAACAACTAAGAAATAAAGCAATAAATAAGAGAAATAACAGTTCAACAACGAATAAGACTGAAAAACAACAACGAATAAGACTGAAAAGACAACAACTAAAAATAAAAATCAACAACCTAAAAAAGAAGATAAAGACAGCAACTAAGTAAATAGCAACTAAGTAAAATAGTAATTGAAATAAGAAGAAATAAAAGTAACAACTAAGAATAAATCCAACAACGAATAAGAGTGGAAAGACAATAAACAGAACAATAAAATATAGACAATAACTTGTTGTGCTTATATTAAAAGTCATCAAGCAAACTGTGGGTAACACCAAACTGATTATGAATTGTTTAGAAAGAATAGTGACTTATTCGGTGTTGTATGGAACACCTTATTTCAGTAGAAGTCAAAATAAATAAATAAAAGAGGAAGATAAAATGAAAGAAAAAATGTTCAGCGCAGTCAAGCCTACTGGTAGGCTAACCTTAGGTAATTATATAGGAACTATGAAAAACTGGGCTAAAATGCAAGAGGATTATGATTGCATTTTTTGTGTAGCCGATTTGCACTCGCTGACCGTTCATATAGACCCGGAAGAATTAAGGCAAAACTCATATGCTTTAATGGCTGTTTATTTGGCGTGTGGACTAAGTCCGGATAAAGGGCCGCTTTACTATCAGTCACAAATACCTGCACACAGTGAACTTTGTTGGTTGTTAAATTGTGTGGCTAATGTAGGTGAAACAAACCGTATGACTGCGTATAAAGAAAAGGCTCACAACAAGGATGGTGTATCTGTGGGCTTGTTTGATTATCCTATTTTAATGGCAGCGGATATTTTACTTTTTGATACTAAGTATGTTCCTATTGGTGAGGACCAAAGACAGCATATGGAGATGGCAAGAAATTTAGCAATTCGTTTTAATAATAAATATGGGGAAACTTTTGTTCTGCCTGAGGGGGTATATCAAAAAACTGGTTCAAAAATTACAAACCTACAAAACCCTACTAAAAAAATGAGCAAAAGTGATTGTGATGATAGTGGTAATATTTTGTTGGAGGATGATTTGGATATTGTCCGCCAAAAAATAAAAAGAGCGGTTACAGACAGCGGTAGTGAAATAAAGGTTGCCAAAGACAAGCCGGGGGTAACCAACTTATTGTCCATATATTCCTCGCTTTCTGGGCTGACCTTGCAAGAATGTGAAAAACATTTTGCAGGTAAAAACTACGGTGCGCTGAAAAACGAGGTTGCGGATATAGTGGTTAACACTCTACAACCCTTTCAAGAGAAATTCAGATACTATTTAGAGCGACCTACCGAAATAGAGAAAATAGCCACACGAGGTGCGGAGCAGTTAAGAGAGAGAGCAAACAAAAAAGTGCTTGAAGTAAAACGAAAAATGGGGCTTATTTTTTAATTCAAAATTTCAAAAGAGGTTCATAAAAGATGGGTGAAGAGTTTGGCGCCTTCCTCAAAAAATACTCAGATGAAGATAAACTTTAAATTATTGCCTTAAACAAAACATTAAATTATTATTTCAAAAACACTTAGAAAGAAAAAGCCTTAAATTGTTATTTCAAAAAACACTACTTTCTTTTTAAGGTAAAGATATTGTTTTAACCACAAGATAGAAAAGTCTGATGTTTCCTATCAAAGGGTTTAGATGAAAGCAAAACATTAAATTATTATTTCTAAAAATACTTAGAAAAAACTTTAAATTAGGACCTTAAAACAAAACTTTTAAGTCTTTCAAAAAAAGGTCAGATTATCAAATGAAGTGGTATTTAAGGGTGTCTGATAATTGAAGCAACAACCATTACGGCTGTTTCCATTATTGTTTGTAACATAGGATAAAGCAATCAAGGCAATCAGTAATATAATAAGTATAGTAGAATTAGATGCTAAATCTGTGCCTGTGCTAGAAGCCCAAAGAGAGATTAAAAGCACCAAAACTAAACTTTGAGAAACAGTCATTTTCATATCCTCCATTTTTTTGCAAAAAAACAGTTTAAACTTTAATATGCGGGGAAATTCGTAAATGTGCAGAATTGCACATTTTTTACTTTTTTGATAAAATGAAATCAATGGAGGAATGTATATGTGGACAAGTCAGGCGGTAGATACCGAACAGCAAGTGCAAATAAGGAGTTTTTTGCCTAAAAGGAAAGAGTTGAGTAGTATGAGCACTTTTTTCAACTCTTTTGCTGACCCTACACGATTGAAAATTTTATCTGCACTTAGTCTTTCACCAATGTTTGTTGGTGAACTGAGTAAAATAGTGGATACCAACCAGACCACAGTTAGCCATCAATTAAAGTTGATGAGAGAAAGAGGTTTGGTTCAATTCTATCGGATGGGGAAAATGCTTAGATATGAAATATCCTCAAAATTCGTAGCGCAAACTTTGGAATGTGGTGTGGATTTTTTAAACCATCTTAATGAGGATGATTTTTGATTCGGGGAAAGACAGTTTACATAAAGCCAATAATAAATAGAAGATACTAAGAGAAAACAGGAAATATCTATAAATCAAAAAAGTTAATTATTGAAAACTAGATAATTTTTTAATTTTATGAAAGATATCAAATTCTCCCGCATACCTTGTAAAAGGTGGGGGATATTTCTTTGAAGTTAAAAGTTCCGGGTAAAAAATTAAAACAGATACTATGCTTTGTTTTGGCATTCAGCATTTTGCTTTTGCCTTTTATCATCATACCTTTTTTAAGAAATCCACCTAACAATATAGGATATGTGCCACAAACAGATGCGGTGTTTTTGGAGTTATGGAATATAAATACTTTTGAGGGTGGCAAGTCCAGCAGAGAGGACCTTTTAGAACAACAAGCCATTGCTTTTCAAAAACAATACAATAACATATATATAGTGCTTAGGAATTTAACCTTGGCACAGGCGGAGATACAATTAGCCAACGGTATCCAGCCTGATTTGGTGAGTTTTGGAACGGGTGCGGGCAAGTTGCTGAATAGTTATTGTTTAGATTTAGGCACTTCTTTTGGGGTGAGGAATGATTTGATTGCAGGGGGCGCGGGTAAGGCGGTGCCTTGGTGTATGGGTGGATATGTTTTATGTTCACTTGGTGAAGTGGACATCAATAGTATTGATGATATGCTCAATCTGGAAGGGGGAGATGGAGTTTTAGGTTTTGGGTATGAGAATACCCTTGCTCTCAATGCTTTAAGTGAAAATGTGAGCACGCCTACTCAAAATATAGATATTATATACACAAATAGTTTGGAATATGGCTATTCGCAGTATTCGGCGTATGAGGATTTTTTGGGAAGAAAGTTTGAGGTTTTGTTAGGCACTCAAAGAGATTTTTATAGACTGCAAAACAGGGTAAACATAGGCGCTTTAAGCGGTTGTGAGTTTAACTATTTAGAAGGATATACCGACCTTGTTCAGTGGTTCAGTATAGTGACCGTAGACAAGGATAAGCAACGCAATGCTAAACTTTTTGTGGAATATATTTTAAGTGAAAAGGTTCAGCAAAAGTTAACAAAAATAGGTATGTTTTCGGTGCTTGATATGAAGATATATCAAGAAGAAAGTATAGATTTTGAGGAAGCGTTATCTAAGCCTTTGAAGGTGGGGAATGCCTTTTGGGGAGAGTTGGAAATTAAAGAACAACAGGAAAATGTTATTAAAAAAATTTTTAGGAATTAAAATGGATATAGAAAGAATATTAAAAAAAAAGTTTGGTGAACGGTTTGAGCAGGACCGCACTTTTAAGGAAATGACCACTTTCAGAATAGGTGGTTTGATTAAATATTTTGT
>CAYJAI010000022.1:0-3206 GCA_964368395.1 uncultured Christensenella sp.
GATTTATAGATTTTGATTGATTTTATTTCTATCTCTTTGCATAATCTTAGAAATTGGCTAAATGCATCTTACTGACTTTCATTTTCACAGCCTTAACAAAGTAAGATTATTTTAAAGCACAAATTTATTTCCATAGGGCTTGAACAAAGCAAGACTGTTTTAAAACACAAATTTATTTCCATAACACTTGAACAAAGCAAGACTGTTTAAAAACAATAAACCTATTTTTCATAGGCTTTAACTTTATTAGAAAAAAGCATCCAACAGAAAGCAGTCAAAAGAGATATTTAAGATTACTTTTCATAGGCTTTAACTTTGTTGGAGAATAAAGCGCCTATAAACAATAAAGCACAAATGCCTACCGTTATCAAACTACTGACTATCCATTGCACCGCGGTTGGCGGAGGTAGGGCTACACCTCCACCGAAAGCACTAGGCACCGCCTGATTCATAAACAAGAAAGGAGAATAAGACATAAGAGTAGATGAGCCGATAAAAATTGAACCTAAAATCTCAGAAACCAAAACCAAAAACACAATTACTATAACCGCGACCACCCAACCCTTTTTGATTATAGCATTTAAAGTTACTGTTATTAAACAGATAAAAGCGGAAAAAATCAATAGCATAGCATAAGAGTATAACAAATCCGGAATATACAAAACTGCTCCACTATAAGATTCAGTGGTAGGCGAACAGTAGGCTATTGTAATCAGAAAATGCACCAAACACCCTATCAATAAAGCAACCATTATTGAATAAAAAACAGTGAATATTTTAGACAATATCATAGTGCGAGGGCGTATTCCTGCACTTATAGGATTTATCCATTTACCAGTAACAATTTCTTTACTTATAGAATTGCTATATAAAATAATCATTATAAGTAAAAAGTAAGACATTATAAAAGTCACAAAAAAGGCTATGCTATTAGAATAAGTTTTTTCAAAGAGAATTAAAAACTCCTCACTGGAAGCGTGCCCAACAGAGCCCATACCTACAATATCCATTATCACAAAAAGTAATAATGTCATCAAAGCCATCCCCACCGAACAAAGCAACATAACCCAAAATTTATATGTGCGTTTGGTATCTAAAAAATCTTTTTTAAGACAAGCAGAAAAAGTTTTCATAATGTCACCTCCTTGTTGGCCTGTATAAACACTTCCTCAATGGTAGGTTTTTTAAAATATACCCCCTGAAAAACAAGGTCTAATCCTACCACTTTTTTAAACAGTTCTTGTTGTTTCTCCGGCTTGCACTCTATTTCAAGAGCGTTATTTTTTTCCTCTATGTTCAGAACATACCGAAGTTTTTTAATCCCCTCTTTAACCTTTTCTATTTCTTTGGTTTCAACCCTCAAAATAGGCTTGGAATACCTGCTCAGAACATCATCTATATGCCCCTCAACAACAAGTTTCCCTCTCACCAACAAGCCAACTCGGTCACAAACGCGTTCGACATCAGTTAATATATGCGTGCTAAGCAAAACTACCTTACCTTGATTTTTTAAAGTTTCAATAATACTAACAACTTCCATTCTGCCCTCAGGGTCTAAGGCGCTAGATGGTTCATCCATCAAAATAACTTTCGGATTACTCACTAACCCGCTGGCTATACCCATTCGCTGCTTCATACCGCGTGAAAAAGATTTTATTCTTTTTGCACCTACATCCCTCAGTCCAACCACCTCTAAAAGATTGCCTATCCGTTCTTCCTTTTCCTTTTTTTCAAAATTTAAAGGACTCATTAAAAAAGAAAGGTATTCCTTAGCAGACATATATTCAAACATAGCCGGAATATCTAAGATATAACCTATATTCTGATACAAATCATTGGTATTTTTTATCTGCTTGTCATCTACAAATATCTTACCTGTGTCTGGCTTTAAAATCTGAGCAATAATATTAAAAAAAGTTGTTTTTCCTGCACCATTTGCACCAACTAAACCATAAACTTCACCATTTTTTATATCTAGATTTATCCCTTTTAACGCCTGTTTTTCCGCAAATGATTTTTGAATATTTTCCACTCTTAACATATTCGCCCACCTTTTAATACTCTTTTAATTCTAGTTTTTCATTGCTAAGTTTTTCATTGCTAAGTTTTTAATTGCTAAGTTTTTCTTGTCTTTTTGCTTCATATATTACCTAATTATGTTTTATCTAGTTTAAGGATTGTGCTTTTTGTATTTTATCAGTTAAAAAATAAAAAATCAACTGTCTGCAAATAATTATAAAAAATATAAATCATTTGCATTTTAAATCAACCTTTTGTATAATATATATAATATGTTCTGATGTAGTTTATGATACTATATGAGGAGGAAAAAGTGTTGCAGTTGTTAACAGATAATCTTGCATCCTTAATAGATACCATTATGCATTGGGTGTTGATAGGCACTATAATTTTAGGTTGCATCTTTTTGATAGTCGGTTTAATTATGATTACTATAAAAATTTTCCACAAAGGACACTCAAAACATAACAGAAAAGTGATTGAAAAATACAACAAAAAACTGCCCAAATAGATAACCCTAAATTATCAAGCAACCATCCGAAACGGTTATTCGCTTTATAAACCATCAAGTAAACACCATAAGAAACCATTGGTCGCTTTGCAAACCATCAATCAAACCTTAGGCAATACTACAAATAGTTGGTGTCCGTTCGCACAACTAAAAAAATTTGCAGACAGATAATTAAAAAATATCCGCAAAAAAATCAAGACCGCACAATAAACTAAAAGCAACACTCAATAGTTTGCGTTAATTTGCACAACTAAAAAACACCTATTAGACTAGTCTAATAGGTGTTTTATTTCGCTTTGGACTTTGTTTAATTTAACCGCCTAATTTAAACAGTCTTTTTAAGTCATAAGGCTCCTAAGTATAAAGGTCACTGTATTTCTGAACCACAAAGTTCTTAGGTATAAAAGCCATAATGATTTATAGACTTTTTGGTGTTATCTTCTTCTTTGCTAAATATCTTGTATGAGCAATTAGAACTTTGGATTAACGCCTTAGGGGGCAAGCAATTAGGAGGAGGCTTGATTTTGAGCCACTACCTTTTGCCCCCTTGCCTTCCTTGCTTGAATTGCTGTGTTTTTGGATTATTTTTTACCTTTCTTGTCCGAAGTATCCGCTTTACCTTGCTTGTCCGAAACTTCTTTTTTACCTTGCTTATCCGAAGTATCCGCTTTATCTT
>CAYJAI010000022.1:3306-6670 GCA_964368395.1 uncultured Christensenella sp.
TGCTTGTCCGAAACTTCTTTTTTACCTTGCTTATCCGAAGTATCCGCTTTATCTTGCTTGTCCGAAACTTCTTTTTTACCTTGCTTATCCGAAGTATCCGCTTTATCTTTCTTGTCCGAAGTGTCCGCTTTATCTGTTTTAATAATTTCTTGTTTTTTATTTTCTAAACTTTGCTCTGCTTTATTCGTGTTAGATTTTTTAGTTGGTTTTGCTTTTGATTTTTTTGTATCTTGCTTTTTCTGGCGTGCTTTTTTGCCAGCATTTATTAAATCAAATTTCTTGAATAATTTTAGAAATTCGTTCTCTTCTTTATTTTCTTTTTCCTTACTTTCCACTCGTTCAGGTAAAGGTTCTGAGCGGTAAGGTAAAGCCCTTTCTTCCTCTTTTAACCGAACCTCTAATCTATTAAAAGCAATTTTTATTTTATGTCGCTTAAACTCATTGAACACATTATCTACCACATAGTAATATACCGACCAATAGTCGTCCGAAGCAACCCAGCAATAAGCGAAAAACTCCAAACCTTGTTCACCCAAACTTTTAAGGCTACAAAAAGGCGTTTGTTGAAGTCGGACTTTTCCATTACTTTGCATAACATCAAAGACAATCTTTTTAACTAACTGGGTATCTGTCTGATAGTCAACTTTAAAAGTAAAATCTACCCGACGAACCTTTCGATTGCTATAATTTATTATAGCGTTTTTTGCTACGGTAGAGTTAGGAAGAACTATAAGTTTATTATCTGTTGCAAGCAAAGCAGTAGTCAATATTTTAATGTTTTTCACACGCCCTTCCACACCATTAACATTTACTAAATCACCCTCCTTAAAAGGATGTGTCATCAACAAGATAACACCACTGGCAACATTAGATAGACTATCTTGAAGGGCTAAACCTATTGCAAGCCCAAGAGCAGCAAGGGCGGCTATCAATCCGGTAACCTCTACCCCTAGTTGGCTTAAAATCATAACTAATAAAATCATATACAATATGAATTTTATTACAGATAATAAAAACCCTTGTGTAACCTTTTCCATTTTGGCCTTACCAAATATTTTAGATAAAACTAACATTGCAACCTTTATTACAAGATAACCTACAATCCACAAGCCGATAGCCTTTAAAAGGGTTACTCCACTAGTGGAAAAAAAGTTTACAATTGCATTTCCAATCTCTTCCCAAGTCATAAATTACTCCTTCATATGTTTTTTAATTTTTTTAAATTTATTTTTGATTTAATGGGCTAATAAGTTCCCAAGTTGGTAGCAAACATTAAGAGCAAGAACCATTCAAGCAAGGGAGCAAAAGATATTGAATAAAATCAAGCCTCGTTTCAATTACTTATTCTTTAAGACAACACATATATCAATAATTCTAGCCTTGATAAAAGTGTATTAAAATCAAGCCTCGTTCTAATTTTTTATCCTCTAAGACAGCAAGCAAATAACCCCATAACACCAAAAATTTAAATAAACTCGTTTGATTTTTTGATACAATCCATCAAGAATTTTTTGAAACCGTCAATATTGATATCCAAACATACCAGCGCGTTAGTGTTCGGGCTATCAAAATCAAAATCTAATACGCCAAAATTGTTTTCTGCTAAATACCGCACCCACACCCGCGCCCTTTGGCAATGAAATAAATCAGGCTGAGAAAGATATGCGACTGCACAACTATCGTGAGTGGCTACATTATTTTGCACAACACGGTCACGATAAGAACGAAAGGTAAATTCCAACATTTCTCCTACCTTCCCCAAACTTTGTATTTCTTTCACATCCTGCTTATCTAAAAATGCGTTATGCCCCATATCTGAGGGACAAACAACTATATCTACCCCACTGCTCAAAACTAACTCACAAGCAACTGGGTCAGTGGCTATATTAAAGGACGGGTATGTTGTATCTTTTTCCAGCACTCCTCCCTGAATGATAACTCGGTCAATTTTCTCCTTACTGTTAGGGTATTCTTTAAGCAAAATAGCAAGGTTAGTTAGTGGGGCTATGTTGATTATATTTACCTTGCCCTTCACTGTAAGTAAATACTCATAGAAATCCTTTAATGGTTTTGCTTTCAATTTTAAGGCAGGAAAAACATACCCGCCTATGCCATCATCGCCGTGAAATCCGGTAACTGAAAAATTTGTCTGAGAAAGGGGTTGACTAACACCAACATAAACGGGGACTTCCTTGCCTACAAACTGTAAAATGGATAAGGTATTTTTTGTGATTTGTGCAATATCCATATTCCCACTTGCCGCCACTATCCCCTGCACATCCAAATTTTTTGAGAAAAGAGAGGCTATAATAGCCACAGCATCATCAATGCCTGTATCCGCAATTATTATAACTGGAATGGACTTCATACCTACTCCCTTTTCTTATCTAACCATATTTAAATTTATCTTGAATGAATTTCAGTATATGATTTGGAATATTTTATAGTAATTTTATCATTAAATTTTTTTAAAGTCAATTAAGAGAGGGTTGAAAAAGTAATTTAATATTGCATTCTTCTATGCTCTTCTAAGGCTTCAATCAACCATCCAACTTCACCAAACTCTAAAAACACAACATTGTTGTGTTTTATATAAAATATAATTCAAAAATTATTGAGATGATAATAAAAAACTAAAAGCGTTCTTTTTTCAAACATTAAAATACCGCGTTAAAGAAAATATTTCATTCATAGAAAAGCATAAAATAAACCTAAAATCAAAATTCGAACATTCCCCATAAAACTATATGGTGAAAATTCGAACTATCGCAATAATTTTATAATGATTTAAAAGAGTTCAATAAGATTAAAACTATCCGTAGACTTGCAACTGCAAGGCAATTTCTGGCACAATTAAAAAATATTAACTAAGATGCAAAAACACAATATTTGCCTGAACGGGGGTAGCGCCTATAAACAAACTATCTGGTGTAGTATTTATCAATCGCACCACCTGTGGAGTGCTAGCAATATTGATTAAAGCAGTTCCCGTTAAATTATTCACTGGAACAATTCCTGAATTATTTATAGTCACATCACCTACTACCTCGACACCAACAGAGGCATACGCAGAAAATGCTGCACCATCAGTTGATACTGACCACGAAACATAGTATAACCCTGCCTCGCTGATAGTAAATTCTCCGTTAGTAGAATTGTATACAATATTTGGACTGTTATTTAAAATTAAAGTATCAAACATTATAGGCGCATTTATTGCTACCGTTGCTCCTGACTCCGAAATCATTTGATATTGAGTTCCTACAAACTCCTGCGGAATAGTAATCCCTGTTGCACCAGTTGCCCCTGTCGGTCCGGTCGGACCAGTTGCACCCGTTGGGCCTGTTACTCCATTAGCACCCGT
>CAYJAI010000022.1:6770-9468 GCA_964368395.1 uncultured Christensenella sp.
GCACCCGTCGGCCCTGTTGGTCCAGTTGGGCCGGCAGGTCCTCGTGGTCCAGTTGGTCCAATAACAGCAGGAAATTGATTTCTTACAAATGTCGGTCTACATCCACACAAATTACACATAAAATTTCTCCTAAACTTTATATCATTATATTAAGGCTACTCAAATTTTGTTACTAGATGCCTTGAAGGGCTCATCTCCACACTGCTCAAAGGTCTTATACTATAAGGTTAAAAGTTGTGCCTCTTTCAAAGAGACCACTCTAACCTTTTAATATCTATCATCTCTCTAAAAACTTAGCCATTGAAATTATTTCAAGTCTTAGTTGTTTATCTTCTGAGGCAAGAAAGATATCTTTTATTAACCCTTGCCACTTAAAAAATATTTGCTTATAAGGTTTCAGTATCAAGGCCGCTTGCGGGCGGAAGGGCAACGGATGATTATGAAACTTTGTATAAAATAAAGCCTTCCCTGTTAGCATATCAATCAAAAAACAATGCTAAAAATATTGAACAAATTCTTGCCCAAAACATATACTACTTTATGAAAATAAGTTTATGTATGATTGTCCGTGATGAAGAAGAAGTTCTCGCCCGATGCCTGAAAAGTGTTCAAAATTTTGTAGATGAAATAGTTATTGTGGACACCGGTTCAACAGATAAAACTAAGGAAATCGCACGCTCTTTTACAGATAGAATTTTCGATTTTGAATGGGTAGATGACTTTTCGCTTGCCCGTAATTTTTCTTTTTCCAGAGCGACTGGTGACTATATTATATGGCTGGATGCCGATGATATTGTTGAGCCGAAAGAACTGAAAAAGTTGTTAGAACTAAAAAAGCATATAACGGGCGATGTGGATATGTATAGGCTAAAATATAACATAAAATTTGATGAAAACAATGTTCCTACTTTTAGTTACTTCCGCGAAAGAATAATTAAAAACGACCATACCTTTCAGTGGCAAGACCCTATACACGAAGTTATAACTCCACACGGCAAGGTGGTAAACTTAGACATTGCTATTTCACATAAAAAAATAAGGCCAAACGCCCCTATGCGCAACTTGAAAATATATAAGAAAATGATAGAAAATAAAAAACCGCTATCGCCCAGACAAAAATTTTATTATGCCCGTGAACTTATGTATAACGCATTTTATAAGGAAGCAATCACTGTTTTTGAAGAGTTTTTAAAGGAAAAACAAGGTTGGATAGAAAACAATATAGAGGCTTGCCAAAATCTTGCTAATTGTTATAAGAATCTCCAAAACATACCTGAGGCTTTGCAGTGGTTGTTTTATAGTTTCAACTTCCACTCTCCCAAATCTGAAATTTTATGTGATATAGGTGAATTGCTACTTATGTTGCATCGAACAAAAGAGGCGATTTTTTGGTATGAACTGGCAACACAGCAAAAACCAAACTATAATAGCGGCGCTTTTATTCAAGGTGACTACTATGGACTCATTCCTTACCTGCAACTATGCGTGTGTTATTACAAACTGGGTGATTTAAGAAAATCTGAAAAATACAATACTTATGCCTTTAAAATAAACCCTAAAAATGTTTCTGTCTTGCATAATAAAAAGTTTTTTGCCCAACTGAAAATAAAAGATAAAAACAAAACAGAGCAGACAAACAAATAAATAAGTAAATAAATAAAATAAAACAAAACAAAACAGACAAATAAATAAAATAAAACAAAACAGACAAGTAAATAAAATAAAACAGAGCAGACAAAAAAACAAAACGAACAAAACAAATAAACAGAACGCTACTAAAAACAGCACTATCAAATAGTGGAACTAAAAAATTGAAATCATTTCCACCCTTCAAAGCCTCTGACTGACAAGATTGTTTTTACATAAATTAAAAGTCAACCTCACTACTTGCTCAAATTTATAACTCCCTAAACTGAATGCGTTTAAAAATTAAATATATAACAACTCCTTCATCCACAATTATATAAAATTAAAAACTTACAGTTATTTACTTTATATGAAAGAAAATCATTAACTCTATATAAAACTAAACCTTGTAATCATTGACCTTGTATAAAACTAAACTTTGTAATCATTGACCTTGTATGAAACTAATGTATATAAAAAATTAAAAATCATCAAATGATGATTTTTAATTTAGACATAACTCTACTGATAGTAGAATTGTTGTTAAACTAGATTCAGACCTGCGGACACTGTCCCTATCACTGTTGTAGCAATTCCTACACCTGTTACAGTCATTGACACAATTAACGCTAGTCTTGTTCCTGCTGTTACTGGAATATTTAATGCTTGATTTACACTCGCGGTATCTCCTATGGATATAATTCCATTAAAAGAAGGAAGCAAATCAACTTGGGTGCCGGCAAGCGGTGCAAGCACATTTCCAGCCGGATTTGCAGAGTAAAGTTGTGCGGATATATTAACATCACTACCTAATACGCTTAGTATTGCGGTAGATGAGAAAAATACACTAAGATTCTCAATAGTAGCATCTTGTGGCACTATAAAAGTATGGTCTGCTAATCCGGTAAGGTCAATGGTAGAACCTAAAACATCCGGAAGTTGCATACTGCTTCCAAAGGACACCACAGCAGGCAATCCGACTAATCCATCAGCAACAGAAGTTAACTCTACTGGACTGCCCGATGAAAAAGGTAAAACAGTCCCTATCCCAGTTGCTCCGGTTGCGCCTGTT
>CAYJAI010000022.1:9568-10735 GCA_964368395.1 uncultured Christensenella sp.
TATTTCCTACCTATTTTCCACTATTCCTGTCTTGTTTCCTACTTATTTTCTACCTATTTGCTATTTATCTCCTACTTATTTTCTATTTATCTTATTTGTTACCTATAAGTGCTGGGGCTCTATTTTTGTTTATAAACTTTGCTGAATTCTATAAGGAGTTATTGCTCTAAGATTTTTTATCTTTCCTACCTATTTTCTAATATTCCCGCCTTGCTTGCTACTTATTTCCTACTTGTTTTCTATCTTATCTTTTCTATCTTATCTCTTCTATCTTATCTTTTCTATCTTATCTTTTATCTTACTTTCAACTAATTAACACCACTTTTCACAAGTCGGTGGAATTTCTAACTCAGTGTAAGGGATAACAAACTCAACTATTCCAGAAGAGTAAGGGGCGATTTCATACTGCCCGTAGTATATTACTAATCCATCCTTAGTTAGATAAAAACTATTTTCATTGAAATTTTTCTTTATTAACTCTTTATAATCCTCAAAAAGAAAGCCCGGATTTTCCTGATACCTTTGTTCCGCTTGTTTTGTTATACTCCTTATCAGCGCCTCTGTGTAGTTTGTATTTTTATTAAAAAAAGCAGAAAGAGGGATATTATTACCTTTTATTAAGTTAAAGGTTTTAGCAAAACGAGTAGTATTTCCGTGTGCACCACCAGTGTAAATATATTCATCATAATAAAAACTTAAAAGACAGTTTTTATTAAAAGTAATGGTATAAACCAAATAACTTTCATACGGGTGAAATGGAAAATTATTGTTTTGAGCATAAATATAACCTCTTATACTCTGTGGCAATAAAGTGTCAATATTCTTTTGCATAAAATTATGCAACTGTTGTGAAAGCACTCTATTTATAGCAAGTTTCCCCCACCCCTCTGGTGATTTTAGCACAAAACTTTTAACCGCTGTTTTTAACACTGTGCTTTCCTGATAGCCAAACTTGCGCTCAAACTCTCTTTTTACCCATTCAGCACTTAAACATTTTTTATTCATTTTTAACCTCTAACAAATATATGCCCCACAAGCCCATTTCGTGAAAGGTCAAGTTTATATATCAAAGTTTTAATGCTGTCTTGCTTTTAAAAAACCAGTAACAAAAAATAAAATATAAGTAGGAAATATAAGTAGAAAACAGGTAGAAAATAAGATAAAAAA
>CAYJAI010000022.1:10835-16038 GCA_964368395.1 uncultured Christensenella sp.
AAACAAAAAAGAGTGCCCTAGCACTCAGCAATGCAGTGAGTAGAAAAACACTGCTACCTCTCCTTTTTGCATTCAGCATATCTACTTGATTGCAGGCACTCACCTGTCACGGACAGAAAAATACTACTACTTTCCTTTTTGTATAGATAAATTATCATAACTTGAATATCTATCACCTGAAAACTATTTGTTCTCCACACCCTTAAACAAACTTGCTATATCTAATGAAGAACTAAAATGCTCTTTTAGTTCATTTAAATAATCCTCATCAATACGGCGAAAAAGAGGCTTTGGTTCTCCTACTTTGTGGTTGCGCTCAATATCAATTTTACCGATTTTTGCAATATTGCCTGTTTCATCCACCTTGCCCTCAAACTTTAATTGCTCACTCCAAACCTCTTGCATTTTAGTAGGCAATATCGGACTGGCTAAAATACTCAAAGTTTTACAGACATTTAAGCAAATATAAAGCATCTTTTTTGCTTCATTAAACTTACCCTCTTTCACCAAATTCCACGGTGCTTTAAACTCTAAATATTTGTTTGATTCAGAAGCAAGGTTAATAATATCCGTATAAGCATCTCTCAACTTTACTGATTTATAATCCGCAACAGCCTTCTTGCTGTATTCCTCTAAAAATCTTATTATATCTTTGTCCCACTTATCTAAATCAGTTAAATCTTCCTTGCCAAAATCTAGAATAGGGAAATTTTGTTTAATTAAATTTATGGTTCGGTTAAAGAAATTGCTGAATTTTCCTATAAGCAAACTATTAGTATTATTTTTATAATCCTCCCATCTCCAATCGCTATCGTGCGACTCTGGAAGCATTGAAACCAAATAGCCCCGCAAGGCATCTATTTCTATATCACTGTCCAGTAGAGGTGAACAGAATACGCCCACCTTTTTACTCTTACTGAACTTTTGCCCCTCATAGTTCAAAAAATTATACCCGACAACATCATAAGGTAAATTATATTCACCATTCGCTAACAGCATTGCAGGAAAGAAAACTGAATGAAAAGAAATGTTATCTTTACCTATAAAATGATAGATTTTACTCTCTTCATTCTTCCATAATTCATTATATAAAGTATCATTTATTTCTTTTACAAAGGAAATATACGCAATAGGCGCCTCATACCAAACATAGAAAACCTTATCCTCAAAACCCTCTTCTCCAACCGGGATACCCCAAGACATATCACGCGTTATACAACGCGGTTTCAAACCTTCCTTTATCCACTTTTTTGCCTCGCTATACACATAGGGCTTGAAAATATCCTTTTTAGATTCAATCCATTTCTCTAACCGAGGTGTTGCCTTAGTTAAATTAAAAAAGTAGTGCTCACTCTTTCGAACAATAGGCTTTGAGTCACAATTAGAGCAATGCGGATTGATTAACTCATTTCCACTAAAAGTGGCATCACATTTTTCGCAACAATCGGCATACGCGTGCTCATAACCACAACGCGGGCAAGTTCCTATAACAAAACGGTCGGGCAAAAACATATCGCATCCAGAGCAGTAATACATTTCCATTTCGCCCTTTTCAATATATCCGTTTTCCTTCAAGGTATGAAAAAACTCGCGTGAGATTTTCGCGTGAAGAGGAAGACTTGTTCCACTAAAATTATCGTAGGATATATTTAATTTATCATATATTTTCTTATGATAAACTTTTAATTTATCCACCAACATTTTTGGGGATATGTTGAGTTCCATAGCATTCACCATAGCCGGTGTCCCGTGCTCATCCGCTCCACCGATAAAAGTTATATCACTTCCGTAAATGCGGTGAAAACGCGCATATACATCGGCGGGAAAATGCGAACCTATGATATTGCCCATATGAGGCATATTGTTTATATATGGCAAAGCCGAAGTTACTAAAATTTTCTCTTTCACTATATCCTCCGATAACTAAAAATTATTTTACAAGCACACTAGTATATTATTTAAAAATGTTCTCTTCATTATAAACCTCATAGTGGAAAAAGTCAAATGTTAAAGTTGTAGTGCATATAAAATTTTTACTCTAATTGCATAATGAAAAACAAGTATTAAGCAATAATAAAAACACAAAAATTAAGGCAACAGAAATTAAGAAGATTTATCTCTTCTATCTTAATTTTTATTTCTTACTGATTTTGTTTATATGTTGGATTACACAAACAGAATATTAAGACAACGCAAAAAAGAAACAGACTGAACCATACAAATGTTTTTAAGAGTTCGACAAAATTTTGTTTTTTACCTCTATTTTGTTATCCCTTTTCAAATTTTGTGGTATAATGATAAATATAAACAGGAGAAAAATTATGAAGTATGTTTTTGTAACAGGGGGCGTTGTTTCTAGTTTGGGAAAAGGAATAACGGCAGCAAGCCTTGGACGACTTTTAGTAAATAGAGGATATCGAGTGAATGTTCAAAAACTAGACCCCTACTTAAATGTAGACCCTAGCACTATGAATCCTATTGAACACGGAGAGGTTTATGTCACCGAAGATGGTTTAGAAACAGATTTGGACATAGGACACTATGAGCGTTTTATTGACCGCAATTTTAATAAAAATTGTAACTTTACCAGCGGTAAAATTTATTGGGAGTTGATAAACAAAGAGCGTAAAGGTAAATTTCTAGGCGCTACCATACAAATTATCCCACACGTAACAAACGAAATTAAACAGGCTATAAAAAGTCTAGACGATGGTAAAACAGATATAGGTATTGTTGAAGTGGGAGGCACAGTTGGAGATATTGAAGGTATGCCTTTTTTAGAAAGCATACGCCAACTCACCAACCAACTCCCTGAACAGACCTGTTGTCATATTCACGTTTCCTTGCTACCTTTTTTGGAGTCAGCAGGTGAAGTGAAAACAAAACCAACCCAACATAGTGTAAAAGAATTAAGCGGAATGGGGCTTTTCCCTAATATAATTGTTTGTAGGTCGAACAAAGATGTCCTTCTCAACAAGTCTTTAAAAACAAAGTTGGCTATGTTTTGCAACTTGAAAGATGAAGGCTGTATTATACATAATCGTGATTGTAAAAATCTATATGAAGTTCCAATTATGCTACACGAACAACACTTAGACACAAAAGTTTTAGAATTTTTAAATTTAAAAAATAAAAAAATAGAACTATCCAGTTGGAAAAAAATGTTGGAAAAAATGAACAACTTAAATCACAAGGTTAAAATCGCCATTGTGGGAAAGTATGTTCAAGTTCCGGATGCCTATATATCCGTTACCGAAGCGTTAAAGCACGCTGGCTATGCTTGTGATGCAGAAGTGGAAGTTAAGATAATCAACACCGAAGATATTGAAAATAATGGCACAAAAGTCCTCAAAGAATTTGACGGAGTAGTTGTTCCGGGAGGGTTCGGAGAAAAAGAGGTTCAAGCAAAAATAGATACAGCAAAATATTGTCGAGAGAATAATTTACCTTATTTAGGGCTTGGTTTAGGTATGCAAGTAGCAGTTATAGAATTCGCACAAAATGTATGTGGACTGAAAAAGGCAAGTAGCACTGAGTTTGACCCTAAAACAAAAAACCCTATCATAGTGGGGGTAGATGAGCAACAAAAAACAACTAGCAAGAGAGGAAATATGCGACTAGGAGCATATGAGTGTGCTCTTCAACCTAACACCTTAGCCGAAAAACTATACTCTAAGCAAATAATTTCTGAGCGATATAGGACTCAATATGAATTGAATAATGAGTATGGTGATATATTGCAAAAAAATGGTTTAGTGCTGAGTGGAATAAACACTCAACAAAATTTAGTAGATATAATTGAAAATCCAAATTGTAAGTTCTTTGTAGCAAGTCAATTTCACCCCGAATTTAAAAGCAGACCATACAAACCGCATCCTTTATTTGTCGGGCTGATAAAATCTACTTTAATTTAACTAAAAATTCAAAGTAAAAAACATACATAGCAGTCTAATAAAATGAAAAATAAAAATGTAGAAATTTAATAAATATAAAACCAAAGTTGTAAAGTGAAAGTTATAAAAAATTTAATAAATATGAAAGATTAAAACAACGCAAAATGCTGAAAGTTTTTTATAACTTTTTTAAATCTTTACGCTTGCAATAACTCAATTTTTATGATAAACTACTTTGGTAATTTAAACAAAAAACAAGATTGATTAAATGAAATTAAATTAAAACATTGAAGAACAATTTTTAAACTATGGAGAGATGGTCGAGTGGTTGAAGGCACACGCTTGGAAAGCGTGCGATATGAAAGTATCCGGAGGTTCGAATCCTCTTCTCTCCGCCAACAAGCAATAAAGGGCACATCTTCCGCCCTTTATTACCTTTTATTTGAAAACTTTAACATAAACTTAGGAGGGTATATGGAACAGAAATTAAAGGGCAAGGTTGCACTAATAACAGGCTCATCCTCTGGAATAGGAAAGGCTGTCGCAAAACTTTTTGCTACACACGGAGCAAATATAATTGTAACCTCTTTCAGCAAAAAAGAGGAAGGGAACCAAACCTTAAAAGAAATTAAAGCCCTTTCAAACACTAAACATATACACATAAACTGCGATTTAAGCAAGCGCATTGAAGTGCAAAAAACCTTTGCCAAAATTGAAAAAGAATATGGCAGGCTAGATATTTTAATCAACAACGCAGGCATTGCTCCTTCTACTCCGTTTAAAGATATAAGGGACAATAATTTTGATGCTGTTTTTTCTACAAATGTTAAATCTATAATATGGTGCTCTCAACTAGCAAGTAAACTTATGAAAAACAAGGGCTGGATTGTAAACACTGGAAGCGTTAGAGGTCTTGACTATGCTGGTCGCTCTATAAATTATTCTGCTTCAAAAGCAGCGGTGCATAGCCTAACAAAAACACTCGCATTAGAACTTGCTCCAAATATTTTTGTAAACGCTGTATTGCCTGGGATAACAGACACACCCTTACACCAAAATAAAACTCCCGAAACAATAAAGAAAATGGTGGACGAAACTTTACTTAAACGCTTCACATCCCCAGATGAAATTGCCAGTGCATATTTATTCTTTGTAATTCAAGAATATATCACAGGCTCTCTATTAGTTGCGGATGGTGGTATGAGCCTTTTGTGCAGATAAACAACTGCTTGGATTCTTAACAACAGTTAATCACCAACACACTTTTTTCCACCTCTTTTGTGCAGATAAACAACTCTTTGGGTTCTTAA
>CAYJAI010000023.1:0-2441 GCA_964368395.1 uncultured Christensenella sp.
ATTATTTTTAGATTTACCTATTATTTTATGCTTATATGATTACTTTATTATGCTTAAATAAAGGCTGCATTATTTCCACATTCAATCCTCCACCATTATTTAAACTTAGGAGAAATAATTTTATATATTTAAGATAAAGACTTTTTTGTGTTGAGTATAAAGACTTTTTTGTGCTTAATGTGCAACCTTTTAGAGGGTTATTGTTTTATGTTTAAATAGATATTGCTTATGCTTTAATAATTACCCTATTTCGCACTCTTACTCCACCTTAGCGGTAGTATTTCATAAATTTAGGTAATTTTTTAATATGTTTGTAAAAATATATTTACATTTTCACAACAAAAGATAACCCAAAAAAAGGTCAACCCAAAAAAAGTGTGGTCAAATAATCACACTTTTATTTAGCAATTAAGCAAGGTTTTGTTTATAAAGTATTGTGGGAAATTTCTAAGCAAAAATTATAGAAGTATGCAAATTATCCCACCCTTTCCCTCATTCACAATTCGGGTTAAGGTTTTTCTCATTTTCTTCTGAGCCTCAATAGGCATTGCATTCAATTTTCCGCTCAACCCATCGCTTACCAGTTGGTGCATTGATTTACCAAACATATTGGTATCCCATAAACCGTTAGGATTGCTTTGATTTTGCTCGCTCAGATAAGCAACTAAATCTTGTGATTGTTTCTCAGTGCCTATCATAGGGCTGATTTCAGTTTCCAAATCTACACGCATAATGTGTAGGCTAGGCGCTGTTGCTCGCAACCTAACACCCCAACGATTACCGCCTTGTTTCACAATCTCAGGCTCCTCAAAGGACATATCGCTTATGCTTGGGAAGACAACTCCGTATCCCGTTTCTTGAACTTGCCCTAAGGCACCTTTTAATTTATCATATTCTTGTTTAGCCTGAGAAAGTCCTTTCATATGTGCGACTAATTCAAAATCATTCTTTATAGGTAATCCGCACTGGTCGCTTAGAACCTCATAGAATAATCCATCCTTTGGAACTAAATCAAACAATATTTTTCCCTTACCCAACTCGACTTCGGATAAAAGCAAGGGTTCAAACCTTTCACTTTCAGGAAACAGCACCGCGCCCTTGTTGAACTGACCGATACGCTCTATACCCTGACCTGCATTTCTTAACTCGCTATCTATTTCGGCTATGATAGGATTATCATAGTTTAGTGCAGTTAACCACGAAGGCATTTTTAATTCTATCCCTGTCAAAGGAAATTCATTTAATACTTTTTCAAAGACTTCTGCCACTTCTTTTTCCCCCATTTCAGTTGCATTTAGGGCTACCACCCCTACATTATACTTTTGTTGTAGCGTTTTAACTAACTCTTTGGTATTTTCAGCCTTAGGGTTTTTAGAGTTTACCACCATAACAAATGGCTTTTTATACTCTTTTAGTTCTTTTACTAATCTATTTTCTATCTGTATAAAATTATCCCGCGGAATATCACCAAAAGAACCATCCGAAGTCATCAAAAGCGCGATAGTTGAGTGGTCAGTAATTACCTTTTTTGTGCCATATTCAGCCGCCTCCTCAAAAGGCATCAGTTCTTTTTTCCAGGGTGTTTTTACCATTCTAGGTTTATTGTCTTGCTTGTGTCCTTGTGCGCCGGGCACAAAATACCCTACACAATCAACCATACGAATATCCATTTGCACATTATTTGCAAGTTGCACTGAAACGCTTTCAGCAGGAACAAATTTCGGCTGTGTGGTCATAATAGAAACACCATCCGCGCTCTGCGGAAGTTCATCAATAGCACACGCCTTAGCGTTTTTATTAGCAATTTTAGGAATCACAAACTCTTCCATAAAGCGCGTAATAAAAGTAGACTTCCCCACACGAACAGGCCCAACAACTCCTACATATATACTTCCATTCGTTCGATTGGCTATATCCTCATAAATATTTTTGCTTTCCATAAGCTCTCCTTTTCAAGATGATACTTACAAATATGCATAGTTTTTACAAAATATGAAAAGATAACAGAAAATTTAAGAATAACTTTATTTTATCTTTTCACACTTTTAAAAGGCTAAAAATATTTAATAGACAATAAGATGTTTTTTATACCAGTATATTATGCTGTTTGTGTGCCGAATAATTTAATTATTTTTAACATTCTCTGAATGAATCATATTGCCAACTCTAAACACCCTCATCTAAATATCAAGCAAACAGTAAAAAGATAGCGCCAAAAGCGTTAAGTTGCTAACTCTTTACTTTCAACTCTTTTATTTAATATTCTAACCATTTACAATTCAGGCGATTTCAATTCTTTGTGTTAAGTTGCTCTAAGCGTTTGATTGCTAACTTTGAGAATTTAACCCTGAGCATTTGACTCTTACCTAAGCGTTTGATTACTAACTTTGAGAATTTAACCCTGAGCATTTGACTCTTACCTAAGCGTTTGATTATAAACT
>CAYJAI010000023.1:2541-5921 GCA_964368395.1 uncultured Christensenella sp.
AGCGTTTGATTATAAACTCTACAAAACTTATCAAAAAGGACTTCGGCTCCACACTAAACTCACTCTTTTAATACTAAAAACTTATAGAAAAGGACTTCGGATTTCTGCACGAATTTCACTCTTCTAAATTTTAATATCTATAAAAGTTTATAAAAAAAACGACCGTTAAGTCGTTTTTTTATTAAAATTAAATATTATTTAGAACTTTCAACTTCCGTTCTTTCTTCTTTGGATGCGATAACTAAGTATGCTATCATAGCGGCACAAAGCGCATATGTTAAAAGAATAAAAACAAGAGCAAGCCAGCCAGTAAGCGCAAGGAAGTTAGTAAAAATTGTGGCTGCATTCATTATCATTAACACTGTGTTCATAACCAAAACAATTACACCAAAGAAAATTATAAGCCACTTACAAATCATTTCTAGAATGTCTTTCTTTGTAAATAAGAAATAAGCCATCACTTCTATGATAATAAAACCAAAACAAACAAGCAAAATAGCAAGAACCCATTGAGCAATGCCCGTTTGGATAATCCCGCCCAAAAATAAGATACTCATAACTAGTTGTATCAATGCCAAACCGCCTATTACAATTTGTGTAATTCTACCTTTTGTCATTTCCATAAATATATCCTCCTTTTATTATTATCTCTTTCTCAACTTGCGGAGAAATGGTGGAATATCTGCCTCATCTATCTCTACTTTTGAGGTAAATTTATTCTCCTTTTCTCCTGCCTCAACTGAACGGGTAGCCTTTGAAGCAGTGCTTTCTTTTTGCTCCACATCTCCTGGGAAACGATTGGTTAAAAAGTTAGCATATTCTTGTTTCGAATATATATCCGTATTAGTTTCTTTTTCTTTTGTTGTCTCGCCATCATCTAACAGAGAGGGCGAATCCGCGCCTTGAAAACCCGTTGCAATAACAGTTATCTCAACCGCATCCTCTAAACTTTCATCTACGCTAGCCCCGAATATAATATTACAGCCCGGGTCAACAATCTCACGCATTAAATCGGCCGCTTCGTGAACTTGGTCAATAGGCAACTGAACGCCACCCTTTACATTAAATATAATCCCGGTTGCCCCTTCAATAGTGGTTTCCAACAAAGGACTGGATACCGCCTGTGATAATGCATCAAAAATTTTACGGTCACCTCTTGCTCTTCCTATACCCATATGCGCTAAACCGCGATTTTTCATAATAGTATTTATGTCCGCAAAATCCAAATTTATTAAAGAATTCTCTACAATTATATTAGATATACCCTGAACTCCCTGTCTTAGAACATCATCCGCATAGCGAAAAGTGTCCACAATAGAAGTTCCTTTCGGCACTAGTTTAAACAATTTTTCGTTTGGTATAACCACTAGGGAATCCACAACCTTACGCAACGCCTCAATACCTTTTTCAGCGTTTTCCATTCTTTTTCTGCCCTCAAAATTGAACGGCTTAGTTACTACCGCAACAGTAAGTATATCTTTTTCGCGTGCAAGTGAGGCTATTAAAGGAGTTGCGCCCGTTCCTGTTCCGCCTCCCATACCCGCAGTAACAAATACTAAATCAGCCTCATTTAAGGATTGGTTCAACTCTTCAAGGTTTTCCTCAGCCGCTTTTAATCCTACCTCAGGGTCAGCACCCGCTCCCCAGCCCTTAGTTAGTTTTATTCCGATTTGTATACGATAATCCGCTTTACTTATTTGTAATGCTTGCTTATCTGTATTAACCGCGATAAACTCCACACCGTTTACCCCTGCATTTACCATTCGGTTTATGGCGTTGTTTCCACCACCACCAATTCCTACCACCTTGATTTTAACAACTGGTTTCACATTTTCGGGCTTATACTCATTATAATTATCCATAAATTCCTCCAAATCCTTAATTCTTTCTAAATATTTTCATAAAAAATGAAGACTTAATTTGCTTGTTCTGTTTCAATCCTAAATCTAACAGGCTTAGCGAAGAGGATAAATGCGGTTGATTTAACTCCGGGTCATCAGGTGCAACAATATCCACACCTCTGCCTATCACACTTTGTAAAACCTCACTCACTCCCTCTATATAACTTATACCTCCCCCCGTTACAAAGATAGGTAAATAGTCGGGTAATTCAGTTGAATATAAATCTAAACATTTTTTTATCATCTTGCCTATCTGCTTAACTCGATATTCTACAATTTGGAAAGCCTCTCGAACTTTTATTTGCTTTATTTCCTGATTGCCTAAATCAAATTCAAGGGCATCATCCTCTTCGGGCTCCTCACTCAGAGATATACTTCTTTTCAACTGCTCCGCCCGTTCCACAGATAGCCCAAAAGCATCCACGAAGTCTGCAATAATATGCCCTGAACCAAGCGAAAAGTTTTTCAAACTGAGTAAGCCATCCCCCATAACTATGGAAACGCTGGTAGTCAAGAAACCACAATCCACCAGAACGGCACAACCATCTCTTTGCTCGGGTGAAATCAAATATAAACTTTCACTCAAAGGCTCACTGAAAAATTCAATATGGTTAATATGTAAAGGTGCTAGAATCTGCTTAACTTTGTATAAAAAATCTTTTTCACATAGTATAAAACTTATAGTTCCAGAAAGTTTTTCTGTTGTTTTCCCCTTTGGCTCAATAATTTTACAGCCATCATCCAACATATAATATATAGGTGCACGGTTAATCACGGTATGTTTTGGCTGGTCACTAAAATCTTGCAAGGAATTAAATAAGGCTTGGATATCCTTTTCACTAACTTTATGTGGTCCATTGAAAGTTATCTGCCCTTTTTTCACAATGGCAACACTAAACTCAGCAGGCACTCCAACATATAGATGTGTAATTTTACTTCGTGCGTTATTTTCCGCAAAGGCTAATGCCTCTTGAACATCTTGCATTAAAGTTTCAGGCTGCAAAAAAGCACCATCCATAAAGCCCGCGTATTCTCTCTCGCCATAACCGCGAACATCAAAAGTGTTGTTGATACCCTTATCACCAATCATAACAGATATTCGGCTAGTTCCGAAATCTAAAACTGCTATGTTTTTTCGAGCCATTCAACACTCCTCTAATGAATTTTTATACAAGTTGAACACTTATAATTGTCAATTTATACCTTAATAATAATATGTTCAGAGTAATAAGTCAATTAAAAAATACTATTTTTATAAAAAACCACAGAAATTATACAGCAAGTGCATAACTCGTGCATAATTATACATCAAATGAATAACTACTCTTTCCTGTCTACCAAAGTTCTGGTTTTGAATTGTAAAACATTTATCAACCTATTCTTAGGTGCGTGTAGTGAAACGGTTAAAAAGTTATAGTTTTGCACTGTAAAACATTAAGTAATAGTAAGGCAATCAAAATTAACTTTGTTGAGTGTGAC
>CAYJAI010000023.1:6021-8471 GCA_964368395.1 uncultured Christensenella sp.
GTAAGGCAATCAAAATTAACTTTGTTGAGTGTGACTGCCTTGAACTTTCCCCTGGCTGTTATCTCCTATTATTATAGTCCCTTTGCTTTGCAGTTCAGCATCTAGTCCGGCTAACACTTCATATATCATTGCCACTTTTTTCTGCTGATTAACAGATGGGTTGTAAATTTCAATTTCAACGCCTAAAAAAGTCTTAAAAATAATTTTGGTATCAGTATATGTTGCACTTTTAAGCAAGTCCAACATATCTGTTAAGGCGTTTTCAGAATCTTCTTGCTTATAATTTTGATAAAAACTCTGTTGCAGCGTTTTAAAACAAGCCAAACTTGCATCTACATTTATAAAGTCACCTGCTTCATAGTTTCCGAAATCAAACTCTGAGGTAATTTTTATAGCACTAGTATGGGTAGGAATGAAATCTCCACTGATAATTTTTAATACTTTAAAATCACTATCCACCAATAAATACTTACTAGTTAATTGCAGGGCAAAAACCTCATCACGCTCTCGGGCGTGTATTATTAAAGTATTCGGGAAAAGCGTTTCTATACTGGATACAGCAATATACGGATACTCCTTCTCCAACTTGTCCACTGCGTTATCTTTGCTAACAAAAAACACGCTGGAACCCGCTTTCAATTCGCTGATTTCCACTATTTCTTGTTCAGAAAGTGTGGATAGATTTCCCCTTTCACTCAGCCACCGAACTTCCACTTTACCCACTGTAAATATAGTGCCCGATAAAACAACTATCAGCACTACCACAGATAAAATAGATAATACTAGGGTTAAAATCCTATTCTTTTTAGTCACTTACACCTCACTTTCTCGCCTAATATCCGCTCCTAATCGGGTTAATACCTGCTCGATTTTATCATAACCTCGTTCAATATGAAATATGTTATGCACTGTGGTATATCCCTGGGCACATAATCCTGCTAATACTAAGGCAACTCCGCCACGCAAATCATTGGCATACACATCCGCACCCAACAAAGTTTTTACTCCGGTCACATACGCGGTCTGATGGTTAACTTTAATGTTTGCACCCATTTTTATAAGTTCAGGCACAAACTTAAAACGCGTTTCAAATAAATTCTCCTGAACTATACAACTCCCTCTGCTAACCGCTTGTAAAGCAAGCATTTGAGCCTGCAAGTCGGTAGGAAAGCCCGGATACGGAGTAGTTTCTATAAAATTTACCGCTTTCAAGCGCCCCGAACTCTCTAAGTAAATTTTATCACTAAACACCTGAATTTTGCAACCAGATTTTTGCAGTTTGTTGGATAAAGATGAAAAATGCTGGGGAATACAGTTCTCTATGACAATTTCTCCGCCTGTTATTGCCCCCGCTATAAGGTAAGTTCCCGCAATAATACGGTCAGGTATAGGAGTATATTCGCAACCGTGCAACTCTTTCACCCCTTCAATAATAATAGTGCTTGTGCCTGCTCCTGATATTTTTCCGCCCATAGCATTGATAAAATTTTGTAAATCCACAATTTCAGGCTCTTTTGCCGCGTTGATTATGGTAGTCGCGCCTCTTGCCAACACCGCTGCCATCATAATGTTTTCGGTAGCGCCTACGCTGGGTGAGTCTAAGTGGACTATACCACCACGGATATTTGTCCCATCGCAATTTATGTAGCCGTGGCTTTCTTTAATTTTCACACCTAAATCTCTCAGCCCTTTGAGATGCAAATCAATAGGCCTTAACCCAATATCGCATCCCCCCGGATACGCAACTCTTGCACGACCAAAGCGCCCCAGCAAAGCACCTAGTGCGAAAATACTGGAACGCAATTTTTTTGCCAATTCTACCGGAATGAAACTTTTACTTGCTTTACTGCCATCTATGTATAAGGTGTTTTCTTTCTTTCCCACTTCCATTCCAAGCGCTTGCAGAATCATATTCATATTATTTATGTCTGCAAAATCCGGGCAACTTTTCAAAACGATTTTACCCTCACATAGTATGCTTGCCGCCAAAATAGGCAAATAAGCATTTTTGGCACAATCCACCTTCACCGAGCCACAAAGCCTTTTTCCGCCTGTTATTATAAACTTACCCATAAAAACCTCTAAATAATTTTCCTCTTGTCCATTCATAATATGGGAAATTTTGTTTTATTGTTAAAAACGCAGAATTTGTTTTATGGTTAAAGATATACAATTTAGTTTCGTTGTTAAAATATACCCATTAGTTTATAGCCTTTATGCCAATATGCAGCAAAATAAATAAGGGTTTGTTTGCAGGTGTAAAATATGATACAATGAATTTATCACTAAAAAAGGAAAAAATTATGAAACATTATATTGACCTCCAAAAATTAGGGTATTCTTATTTTCAAGTTAAATTTGAATCAAAAAAAGGAGTCCGTTTAAACTTCCTGAAAAAACCATCCTTGCGTAGTCTATATTTCCAAAAACAAAGGGGAACTGGACACAAT
>CAYJAI010000023.1:8571-13699 GCA_964368395.1 uncultured Christensenella sp.
CAATGGATTTGGACTTGCCTCTGAATGCAATACTATCCAAATACAAGGACAAGTTGGTGTTGAAAGAAAAAAGGCAACTGGGAACAAAACAAAGCGATATCCTTTCGCTAAACACCCTTCAAGAAGAATATTTGAAGTTAATTTCAGTCCAGCCGGATATTACAGATGATTTTTGTATATTGTTGCTGAACATAGACAAAAGCAAATTGAAGGATATAAAAGACTTTTTAAAGAAAAATAAAATAATTCAGACAAAACGGTTGTTTAAAGAATTGTCTGAATCCAACTTAATTTCTTATAACCCTTACCCTATCAGTAAAAACGCTAATGTTTTGCAGATGTTTAATGCTTTAATGAAAAATTCTTCCAAAAAAATCAAAAATAATGATAGTAAACTATGGTATTTGAATTCAATCGGTGCGGACAGTTATTTACAACTTCAAAATGAGCAAGATTATTTTGCCACAACAAAACAATCCTATAATCAGATAAATAAAGATATTTCCACCTTCATAAACAAAAATTTTCCAAACAAAAATATAAATGTTATAGATATCGGCAGTGGGAATGGCTTAGTTGGTCTTGCTATCTGTAATGCAATAGGAGCAGATAAAATAAACGCCTACTACTCTGTTGATATAAGCGAACAGGAACAAAAGGTTATGTTTGAAAACCATAGTCATCAGCCTTATAAAACTATTTGTGTAAACACTTGCTTTGATATGCTGGATAACTTTTTCCCTTTAAAGACTTCTGATTTTATAGATGTTTACATATTTTGTGGTGGCACTTATGGAAATTTCAAATATAAAAAAATAAATAAAGATTTAATGAAAGCCTTGAACTCAAAAAATCAGTTGCTAATCATTGAGACTCATCATTATGATACCAAAAAACAAAAACAGGAAATCATAGATTCTTATAACAATGAAACAGTAGAAAGATTTGCACTAGGTCCTTTATTATCCTTAGGTTGCTCAAAAGAGGACTTTAAGGTTTTTCCAGAAAGTAATTTAAGAGTGTCTTCAATAATTAAGGGTGACCGTAACATAATAAGAAGTGAACTAGTAAAAGACATTAAAATCAAGGATAAAGTTTTTAAGAAAGGTTGTAAGATAAGCGGATGTTATAGCCGTAAAATTGATGATAAAATATTCCGAGCAAATTTAAGTTCAGACTTTGAAGTTTTAGATTTAGTGAAAAGTGGCAACCTACAAACTGCTTTCTTACAAATAAAATCTTAAATTTAAAAATCTTATTTAATTTAAAAATCAAGCCAACATATCCGTTGTTTACTCTCTAAATATCTAGCAAAAATTCTAGTTACTTATCCTATAAATATCTAGTTGCTTATCCTTTAAATATCTAGCAAAAATTCGGATAACACCAAAAAAGATAAAGGAACAATTTTATTGTTCCTTTTTTTATTTTAACTTACAAACTAACCTTTCTTTAAAGTTTTGCTTACTCTCCATTTATGTTGCACCTGTTCCCTTGATGCTAATTTTCTTTGCTTAACTTTGTATGAGCAATCCTAATTTTTAAAGTTTTGCTTTGCCTCTTGATTGCTTTTTGCTCTTTTAGTGCTTGTTTAATTTCTTGAAAAATCTGAACATTGACTTCTTAACTTTTAGAATATGAGCAATCCAAACATTAAAAATAAAAAATAGATGAGAAAGATAAACTGTTTCTTAAAAGTAGTATGAGTAATTTGAAATCTGACTTGATTCTGAGCCTTTAACTTTTATCGCTCTGCTTCCTTGACTTGGACTTCCCTTGGGATAGTTGTTTCGTTTTTACCGAAGGGGTATTAACCCTTTTTCGGACTTGTTTTATTTGTTTCTTGACCTGTTTTATTTCTGCTTTCGCCTCTTTAATCTCTGATTTTATCTCCGCTTTTTCTTCGGATTTCTCATATTTTATTTCAATTTTTTCGGCTTTTTCTTCCGCTTTTTCCTCTAATTTTTGCTGATATTTTTTGTCTTTGAAAATCTTTTTCTGTATATTAGTTGCTGTCTCTTTACCCCTTAATAACCTTTCGATGTTTGACCTGTGAGAAAACCAGGTCAGTAGGAAAATAGCAAAAGTCATCAAACTAATTGCTAGATTAGGAATATCTAAGGTTATATTTTGCCATATGACCATCAAAGTGACTATAAGCAAAGAAGCAACAGAAAGGTATTTAAAAAACCACACAAAGAAAAAGGCAAGCACAAAAACAATCAACATAGGTATAGGCTGTGCAACTACGAAAACACCTATCATTGTGGCAACACCTTTCCCGCCTTTAAATTTATATATTACGGGGAAAATATGCCCAACTATGGCACCTAATCCACAAGCATACAGCCCTATAAGCCCTTCCATAGTTTCCACGCCAAAAACAAGTAGTCCCATTAAGGCGGCAACTATTCCTTTGAGCATATCCAACAGCAGAACTTTATAGCCCATCTTAGAACTTATATTGCGGTAAACATTAGTAGCCCCTGGATTTCCTGACCCTATTTTTGTTATGTCTAAACTCACCGAACGGGATAGGATTTTCCCAAAACTTATGTTACCGATAAAATAAGAAACAACTACTAAAATAGCAAGCAGCCAATAAATCATCCGCTTTTCTCCTTTTTAGAACTTTGACGAACTAATAATCGAATAGGCGTTCCTTTAAAATCTTTCGCTCTTCTTAAACTATTTTCTAAATATCTCTTATATGAAAAGTGCAAGAGGTCAGCATCATTTACAAACAAAGCAAAGGTTGGGGGGCATACATCTACCTGTGTTATATATCTTATCTTTAAGCGTCTACCCGCCTTGGATGGTGGTTCAGTAGTAGCAATAGCATCCTGCAAAACTTCATTCAACAATCCGGTAGTTATTCGCGTATTAGCATTTGCGAAAACTTGCTCCGCGCTTTCCATTATTTTACCAAAACGCGTGCCCTGCACTGCGGATACATAAGTAACCACAAAATAGTCCATAAACTTTAAATCTTCTTGCAATTTTTTAGTATATCTACTTACTGTTTTATTGTCTTTTTCTACTAAATCCCATTTGTTATACAGAATAACACTAGGCTTCCCTTGCTCGTGAATATAGCCTAAAATACGAACATCCTGCTCAGCAATTTCTTCTGAGGCATCTAAAACATACAGCACCACATCTGCTCTTCGAATAGCCTGCAAACTGCGCATAACACTATACCCCTCAATAGACTGGTAATCTATCTTGCTCCTTCTGCGAATCCCGGCGGTATCAATAAGCAAATAATCTTTTCCATTATACTTAAAGGGCACATCTATGGCATCACGCGTAGTTCCGGCAACATCACTAACTACCACTCTACCCTCACCTAAAAGGCGGTTTGCAATACTGCTTTTTCCCACATTAGGTTTACCCACAATAGCAATTTTAACCCGCTCATCTTCTTGCTCAGGTGAAACTTTCTTACGAAAATGTTCCACCACCGCATCCAAAACTTCGGCTACACCTAATCCGTGCTCTGAGGATATAGCCATAGGCTCGCCCAAACCTAATTTGTAAAAATCCATAACTCCTGCGCCATCATCATTTTCTAACTTGTTCACCGCAAGAACTATTGGCTTTTGACTTTTTCGTAAAAGTTGCGCAACATCACCATCACTCGGGCTAATCCCCTCTTTTCCATCTACCATCATTAAGATAACATCGGCTACATCAATAGCAAGTTGTGCTTGCGCCAAAATATATTTTTGCCACTCATCATCCAAAGAGGTATCTATACCTCCGGTATCTATCATAGAAAAAGCATATCCCGACCACTCAGCATCCACATAAATTCTATCACGCGTCACTCCCGGAATATCCTTAACTATACTAATTCTTCGACCAGCCACTCTATTAAAAAAAGTAGACTTGCCTACATTAGGCTTTCCTATAATTGCTAAAACAGGTTTACTCATAAAAATTTCTCCAATTATATAATACCACAAACACCTTGCGGTTATCAACTATTTTAACAATTTAATGAAATTCAAGCGAAAGGAATAAACAAACATATTTTTATCTTTTCTATCTTATTTTCTATTTTGTTAATGGTTTTGTGTGTCCACTGTTGATTATGCTTTCAACTTTTTTAACAGTTCTATAAAATTATCTATATCAGTGAACTGCTTATAAACAGAAGCAAATCGAATATATGCAACTTCATCCAATGCTTTTAAAGCACTCATAACAGACTCACCTATACTTCGCGAAGTAACCTCTTGAACCAAACTGTTATAAACAGATTTCTCAATCTCCTGAGTAATTTCCTCTATCTGAGCCATAGTTACCGGTCTTTTTTCGCAAGCCTTAACCATACCTCTACGCAATTTCTCACGATTAAAGGGCTCACGGCTATCATCTTTTTTGATAACCATAACGGGTATTGTTTCATATACTTCAAAAGTAGTAAAGCGTTTAGTGCAACCTGGACACTCCCGTCTTCGGCGAATAGAAGTTACATCCTCGTTCGCTCGGGAATCAATAACTTTTGTATCCTCATAACCACAAAAAATACATTTCATTTTCCACTCTCCAATCATATTTATGATAACAAAAAAGTATATATAAGTCCAGCATAACAACGCATTAGTAATTTATTCAGCCTTTTTTTCATATAAAAGAGTAAGGACAAAAACACTTTTGAGAGGCAAAATGGAAACCAGTTTCACAGAGTTGCGTTCGAAAATTGTAGTTAACTTAGTAGACGGGCGTAAATTAGGACACATAATCGACCTCATATTTGAACAACACAGTGCCAAAGTTTTGGGCATTGTTGTTCCCGGTTGTCGCGGTATATGGAACTTTTTTCGCTCGCGTGAAGATATCTTTATCCCCTATCACAGCATTTGCAAAATAGGAGCAGACACCATACTAGTGGAACTACACGGTAGCCCACCCAATCAGGCACACTGCTGTTCTTATCCGCGCAACTCCGCTTCCCGAGATTATTTGGTAGGGAGTTCTTCGAACAAAAACGATATGAAAATAAACTAAATAATTAAAAAAGATAATCCAAAAAATTATCTTTTTTTGCGTATTATATCACCTTTTTTGGTGTTATTTAAAAACTTATATTCCCTCAGCACAAAGTTTTTTTCTTTTTAAC
>CAYJAI010000024.1:0-13181 GCA_964368395.1 uncultured Christensenella sp.
ATGCGCATTCTGCACCTCTTCTTTCGCTAAATAATAATATTAAGATTACACCATACTTTAATATAAAAGTCAAGCACAAAATAACAAGTGGCATAAGCCATAACAAAGGCATCTTTCAAACTAATTAAAAAATAAAGATATAGTAAATGGCTCAAAAGAGTTCAAAGAAAGATGAGGAAGTCCGTCCTAAGGATATAATAGAGTTGTAGGCGAATCTTGAAGATGGTAAAATGTGAAAAAGCAATGATGCGAAATTGATTTTAAAAAGGTTAGGTTACTTGATGTGTAAAGCAATAAAGATAATGTGCAAGCAATGAAAGCGGTGAAAAGCAAAAAGGCTGAGAATAGTTAGAAAATGATATACTATTGTTGAAAGAAAAGATTGGCTCAAAGTTGGTTGGTGTGTTTTTCTATCTTATTTTCTATTTTCAATGTTGGATTGCTAATATTCTAAAAATTTAAGCAAGGCAATGGTTGGGTTTTTAAAGAAATTAAACAGCACTAAGATAACGCCAAAAATTGTTGCTAACGGGTAAAAGATTATCTAAACTTGAAGTGAGTTGGTTAGTTGGTTGGTGAGTTTTCTATCTTAGTCTTTTACTGACCGATAAAAAATATCTAAACTTGAAGTGAGTTGGTTAGTGTGTTTTTATATAATAAATCAGTGTTTTAATTGTTTGGTTTATGCAGTAAGCCCTAGTTAGATAGAGGGTTTAGTTGTTTAGTTTATGCCATATATACTAGTTAAATTAAATTTTATTTTACTAATTATTTTTGTATTATGCTGAGCAGATTTATTTTGTTTTGTTAATTGCTTTAATTGTTTGGTTATGCTATATTAGTATAATCTTGAACAAAAAGGGCTGTTGAACTTATTGTTCGGCTATATATTAAAGAGAGGCTTAGGGGTGTATATGAATAAAGTTGTTATAGTAGGCTGTGGAAATGTGGGTATGGCGAGTGCATACGCGCTTTTATTGAAGGGAAACAGCATAGATGAATTGGTTTTAATGGATATTGATAAAAGGAAAGCAGAAGGCGAAGCGTTAGATTTAAATCACGCTTTAAGTTGTTTTGGGAAGGGTGCTAAGATTTATGCGGGTGATTATTCGGACTGCAACAATGCTAGTATAATAATTATTTGTGCAGGGAAAAACCAAGAGATAGGGGAAAGTCGAACAGATTTGTTGCATAAGAATTATGAGGTTTTTCAGTCAATTATAGGGCAAATTAACCAAACAGATTTTAACGGTATCTATTTAGTGGCTACTAACCCGGTGGACACAATGACTTTGATAACTCAAAAACTATCTAACTTTCCGCATTCTAAGGTTATAGGAACGGGAACAACTTTGGATACTGCGCGGTTAAGGTTTTTAATAAGTGAAAAAATAGATATAAATACCAGCAATATACACGGATATGTCATAGGCGAGCACGGGGATAGCGAGTTCATTCCTTGGGATAATGTAACGGTAGGGGCGAATTCAGTTATGCGTTTAATAAAGGAAGACACCGCTTCTGAGATTGCAAAAAATGTTCAGCAAAGTGCTTACACTATTATAGAAAAAAAGGGGAATACCAGTTATGGTATTGGGGCGTGTGTTTTAAAGATAGTAAATGCTATTTTGCAAAATGAAAATGTGCTTATGACCGTTTCGGTATATGATAAGGGAAAGGATGTTTATTATAGTTTGCCCGCTGTAATAAACCGTAAAGGTATACGAAAAATTATGCCATTAGTGTTAGGCGAGAAGGCTCAGAAGGAGTTGGAAGATAGTATTGAAAAAATATGCACGGTGCGAAAAGAGATATTTTAGTGTAAATAAGCATAAAAATATGCGTGAAGCAATATACTAAGATAAGAATGTTAAATAAAAATATTGTTTTTATTTGACATAAAAGATAAAAAAAGGTAATATTATTATATTATATTAAGGAGGAGTTTAATTATGGCAAAAAAATCGAAGGATTATTTTGGATTAGGTAGGATTTTGAGTATTATTCTTGCAATCATACCAGTTACATCGTGGATTTTGGGAGCGGTTACCCGTTTTAAAGAGGGAAAACTTGTTGCCGGCATACTTCGTATTGTTTTCGGATTCAGTATTATATGGGTTATAGACCTAGTATATATAATCTGGAAAGGAGAAATTGCTAGATTATTAAATGCTTAAAGTTATAACAAACAAACACACTGAGGTGTGTTTTTTTATTTTTAGTAAGCAGTTACGAAGTTAATAGAGGATAAAGTTTTACTTGCTTTTGTGTTGTTGTTTATTAAAAAACTAAGCAAATAACTTTTAAGCGTGTTGTTGTTTATTAAAAAACTAAGTTTATAAGAGGATAGGTTTTGCTTAATTTTTAAGTTATTCTCTATTTGAACGGCTAAGTTAAAACAACTTTTAGGCTCGGCTATTTTTGAATAAGTTACTAAGTTAATAGAGGGTAAAGTTTTATTTACTTTTTGGTCACACTTACTTGTTAGGGTTGCTTTGCTTTTCTGTTTTTACTTTTTTGGTGTTGCTTTATGGTGTTGCTTTTTATGTTATTTACCTTTCAGTGTCCTTTTGCTTTATGGCGTTGCTTTTTGCTTGATTGCATTAGGGTGAAACTGCTGAAAGATTGTAGCCTACTGTTGCCACCTTGAAATCATTATCTTGCGGTGCTTGTGCGACAGAAATAGCCTCATCTTCATTCAGCCAAATCATAGTCACTCCTCGTTGGTTGGAGCGGTTTTGTATGCCGATATATGCGCTATAATCAATGCTCATACCATATGTTAAAAGCACATTTTCATATTCTAAACAAAAATTATTTAAATGGTCGTGTCCTACAAAAGTTGCCCTTGTAGAGCCTAAGTTTGTTATGGTGCTGAAAAAATCCTCTTCAAACCAAGCGGGGCTTACTCTTTCTTCCGCTTTGCCAAAATGTAGGATAACTTCATCGCTATCCTGTTCGTAAAGTTCAAGGGCGGTTCGATATGCGCTTAGAGGAATGTGAAAAAATAACAGCGAATAAATTTGATTAACCGCTTTACTCTCAGTGTCTGCTATGGCATTGAGGGTGTTTTCATACCACTCAATTTGGTCATCTTGTATGCGGTCATACTTGCGTATGCTAAACGGAATGTAGGCATTACTATCCATAAAAACTAAAACTTTATTTAGAGAGCCATCATTGTTTAGGGCTTTTATTACATAATTGCCCTCGCCCGTTAAATTTTCTTCACCTGTTTCAAATAAGCAATATTCCAAACTTGAATAGTAAGCGGATAACTCACTTTTGGTGGCTGTTGTTAGCAGGGCGTTTGCATCGTGATTGCCGTAAACCAAAGTCCAGTAAATTCCTACTCTTTCAAAAAATTCTCCTACCGCTCTCGCTTGCAGGTCATTGTTGGAACTAACCACGAACAGAGAGGGGTAAATCGCATCCCCTGTTACTACTATCAAATCGGGTCTATTCTGCTCTATTGCTCGGTAAACGGCATCGAAAGCCATTTTATCCTTTTGAAAAGTTGCTATGCCACAAGTTATGTGCATATCTGTAACTTGCATTATTTTTAAAGGCTCATTGTTAGATAAATTTTTAATAGTGGTTTGATTGTTTTCATCAATACCTATTTCTACCGTATGAGTTGAGGAAATACTGGTGTATTGTTCAAGAGCAGAAAAAATTTTGTTGTATCCTATTAAAGATATAGTAAAAAATGAGCCGATAGCGAAACTTAACAAAAATAAAACAGCCAAAGAAAGTGTTAAACCTTTCCGAAACCTTATAGAAAGCATTTTTTTCTCCTGTGAATATTATACATCAACATAGTATGAGTCTCAAAGTGTTTTATTGCGCTATAATTATAAAAGCCTATTTAAAGGCTTTTAGTCTGTATGTTTTTAGTCTGTTGATTTTTATCATTTTTAATGTATTCAATAAAGGAAAAATAATCTTCGGGAATCCCAATATCTACAAAATACCCGTTATATATAAAAGGCCTATGTTCGCGCTTATTTGCCTGTTTGCTCATATAGTCTATCTCGTGTGAAAACTTATCCCCCAGTTCAGGGAAAGCATCAAAAATATCTTTACGAACTATGAAACAGCCGATATTTACCAACCCTTTTTCGGTAGGTTCTTTTTCCCTAAACTCTACCATTTTTCCATCTTGTATAATCACATTACCGTAACGGCTAAAATTAGTCATAGGTTTTAGCGCCATTGTTTCCCAAGCATTATATTTTTTATGTTCTTCCATAAACTCATTTAAGTCAATATCTAAAAACACATCCCCATTCATTACTAGGGCGCAGTCTTCATCAATATAGGTCAGTGCCTTTTTAAGAGCACCGCCTGTCCCCAAGGGCGAATCTTCCTCAGAGTAGTTGAGTTCCATTCCCTTGTATTTGTCTCCAAAATAATCTCGAATTATTTCCTTTTTATATCCGGTTGCAAAAACCACTTTGTCTACATCAAAATTAGATATGCGATCTAGTTGTAGTTGCATAAAGGGCGTCCCTTGGATAGGAGCCATAGGCTTTGGAACATTGCTAACAACAGTTTTGAGTCTTGTTCCCAGTCCACCGCATAGTATGATTACTTGCATTTCTTTCTCCTTTTGTTTGCTATAAGTATTATGATACCCGTAAACAGAACAAAAAGCAAGAAAAAATTTTAAAAAACCAAAAAAATAGAAGATTTTTACTCTTTTATCTTTTGGTGTCGCAATAAAAAAGATTGTCCAGAAGTTAAGAATCTAGACAAATTTTCAATTTTTTATAACTCAAATACAAGAAAATAAGATAGAAAAGATAAAAAGCCACTAACTATAAGAGGGGCAAGTAAAGGAAGTAATAAACAAAAGGCGATGGTTCAAAATCAAGTCAAAGTTGTCCTCTAAGACATCTAGCAAAGAGTGGGTTATCACTAACCCCATTCCTTTAATGCAGCGAGCAGAATGATATACATACTTTAACCTCATTGTCTTAGGTGAAATATAGGGCAGTGGCAAAATCAAGCCAAAGTTTCAACTTTTTGTCCTCTAAGACATATAGCAAAGAGAAAGATAACGCCAAAGAGTTTTTGGATTTTGAAAACCTTTGGCTGAGTTATCCAGCCTAGTTTTAATAGGGTAGGTATTAAGCGGAATAAACAAAAAAATGAAGTTAGATGCCGAGATTACTTCTGCCTGACTGATAGGTAAGGGGTGGCGTTATCCGACTATTTCTAACTTCAAATAAGCCCGTTATGAGTTTAGTTTTCAGGCTGATTCTGTCTGACTGATAGGTGGGGTGGCGTTATTGTAGTATTATCCGACTTTTGCTAACTTTACATAAGTTAGTTATAGGTTGATTTTTTTAGCACTACTTACTGCCTTAGTGAAGGGGGTAGGGCTTGTATCTGTTCCTCTAACTTTAACTTATTTTCTGCGCTCATAGGAGTTAAAGGTAGCCGACAAGGCCCTACCTGTAACCCTGAAATATTTAGAGCAGTTTTGATAGGGATGGGATTGACTTCAATAAATAATGATTTTATTAAAGGATTTATAGCGAACTGTATTTCTTTGGCTTCTTCTATATTTCCTTTAAAAAATTCTTTACATAGATTTGCCATAGTGCGTGGCAAAAGGTTGCCCACCACACTTATAACACCTTTTCCGCCCAACGCAAGAACGGATAGAGTTAAAGCGTCTTCTCCGCTATAAACGGAAAAATCCTTAGGGCATAGGCGTATTATATCAGCCACCTGCTGAATATTTCCGCTAGCCTCTTTTATGCCCGCAATATTTTTGTGGTGACTTAAAGTTTCTACTGTTTCGGGCAACATATTAACACCAGTTCGAGCGGGCACATTATAAAGGATTATGGGAATGTCTACGCTATCTGCAATCTTGCTAAAATGTTCTATCAAACCTTGTTGTGTGCATTTGTTATAATATGGGGTGATATGCAGTAAAGCATATGCGCCTAATTTTTGGTAAAACTGACTCCTTTCAACCGCTTCCTCAGTGTTGTTGCTTCCTGCTCCTATTATAATAGGAACGCGTTTTCGGACTTCTTGGATGCCAAATTCAGCAATTTCTTTTCCCTCCTTTTGGGTTAAAGTGCTGTTTTCGCCAGTTGTCCCCATAAATAGGATAGCAGAGCAGTTTCCTTCTATTTGTTTATTTATAATTTTTTTAAATGCGGTGTAATTTATACTTTTTCCATCTTGCTTGAAAGGGGTTACCACCGCTGAGCAGTTCCCTTGAAATATCATTTGTTTTCTCCTGTTATTTTTTCAGTATAGGTTGTATTTGTTCCCCTACAAGTGCTTTCTCTATGGTGTCACCGATTAAACCCCAGTCTGCAACCAAAGATTTTGGTTTAGCCTTCCAGTTGTCCTGTGCAAAAGGCACGAAATAAAAGTTTTTAGTGTTTATTAAAGTAGCAATATTATGCATATTTAAACCCAAAGCATCATTGGTAGATATGGCTATTATTACAGGCTTGTTGTTGCGTAAATGTGATTTGGTAATCATAGTTATAGCATTGTCTGTGCCAGCCTTGGCTAGTTTGGATAGCGTGTTCCCGGTGCAAGGTGCAACCACTAAAACATCTATTAAGTTGTTGGGGCCTATTGGTTCAGCCTCAGTTATTGTGGATACAACTTTCTTTCCGCATATCTCTTCCACTTGGGTAATAAAGTCGCTTGCTTTTCCGAATCGAGTATCTGTTTGAATAACGATGTCACTTAGAATGGGGATTAAGTTATACCCTTTTTTTATTAAATTTTGCATTTCAGTTAGTATGGTTTGATGTGTGCAAAAAGAGCCGGTTATTGCAAAACCTATGTTTTTCATTTTTGTAAATCTCCTAATATTTTTGTGAGCATAAGGTTGGATGCACTTATACAACTATATCTTTGAGGTAAGCCGGGCGCTTTCAAAAAAGTCCAGTTTTGAACTTGTGATGAATCTAAACTATCTATGGATGCCGTTTCTATAAATAAGGTTTGCGGAGATATTTTTTGTATAATATCTTGGTCAATAAATAGTTGTGGTCGTGTGTTTATGATGACATCAAAAGTATGGATTTCCTTTACAAAATCATAGGCGTAAAAGTTTGAGTTTGTGAAATAATAACAATTTTCATACTCAATTTTATCAAAGGTAGCAATAGAGAATTTCAGCCCTAATTTAGCAAAAAGCATAGCGCACGATTTAGTGATTCGGCCTGCTCCTAATAGCAGAATATTATTTTCAAAAATAGACTTTTCAGTGTTTTCTATAAGCAAGGCTAAAACGCCTTCTGCGGTAAGTTTTGCATTCTCCACCGCAAAATGTTCATCCTTTAATAAGTTGGTATAAGTTATTCCTTTTTGTTCTAAAATAGGCGTCCATTCCTCTTTAATGTTACCGCAAAAAAGATAGATATCCGTAGGCAAAGTGTTCACCTCTCCTATGCTCCATTTTTTAGCCGGAGAACAAACTAGAATATCTCCTCTGCTTGTTTTTTGTTCGCTTTGGTTTATCCACTCCTGAGTTTTAAAACCTTGAAGTTCTAGTTGTCTTTTCAGGTGCATTGTTCTTTTGTCTGATATATCAATAAAAAAAATCATAATTTGTTCTCCTTATTACACTTTATGATTTGGTATGTTATTTTGCTAATATGCAAGGATTTTAGCGTTTTGCCTTTATTTAAAAACCTGCTATTTTGGTGGGTTATGCTTTTTAAAAGTGGGGGGCTAACTGAATAAAAAGGTGGATATAGTGTCTTTTTACTGCATTGTTTTTTGTAAGAACCACCAAGAAGAGTATCAAGAAAAACACTAGCAAATAGTGAAAAGAAAGGATGAATGAAATCAAAAGAAAACAAGCAGTGTAAAATTACTGCTTGCTTGCTATCAATAACTCCATAATTTCAACAGCGTTGCTTGCGGCTCCTTTACGAATGTTGTCTGCCACAGAAAACATATGCAGAGCCTTCGGATTGTTTATATCTATCCGTATTCGCCCTACAAAAATTTGGTCCTTTCCTTCGGCTGTTGTAGGCAAAGGATAAAGGTTTTTCTCGGGCTCATCTACCACTATAATGCTGTCAAAATTATTCAGGGCAAAATAAACGCTAGGCAAATCCAGCCTATGTTTGAACTGAGCATATATCTCTACACAGTGACAATTTCTGATGGGAACGCGAACACAGGTAGCGGTGACTTTCAGTTTTGGCAATTCTAGAATTTTTCGTGTTTCCTTAATCATTTTCATTTCCTCTTTGGTATATCCGTTGGGCAAAAATTGGTCTATGTGAGGTAAGCAATTATTGTATATAGGATGAGGATAAAACTTAGGAGGCAAGCCTTGCATATTGTTCTCTAAATCAGCCAAACCTTTTGCTCCGCTACCGCTTACCGATTGGTAAGTGGCATATTTGACTTCGGTCAACTTGAATAAATAATGCAGTGCTTTAAGGGGCGCAATACATTGAATAGTGGAGCAGTTGGGGTTAGCGATTATTCCTTTATGCTCCAAACAGGCTTTGGGGTTGACCTGAGGCACAACTAAGGGAATATCTTTTCCCATCCTCCAAGCGCTGCTGTTGTCAATAACTATTGCGCCATATTTTTTGAAAATAGGAGCAAACTTTAAAGAAATAGAAGTGCTTGTTGCCAGCAGAGCAAAGTCTATTTTTTTATCCGATATATTTTGTTCAGATAGTTCTTCAACAGTCCAGTTCTTTTTGCGGAAAGATATTATTTTTCCCACACTTTTAGGTGAGGCAAAAAGGTATAAATTCTCAATAGGGATATGTTGTTTTTCGGTTAATATTTGAAGTATGGTGCTACCCACCAAACCGGTAGCGCCAACAAGGGCTATGTTGTATTTTTTCATATTTTATAGTTGGAAAAGTTCGGCTATATTTTTAACCGCCTTTTCTTTATCCTTTTTTTGTATAGTAAATGATATTGAAATTTCAGTTATAACAATTTTATCAACTGTAATATTCTGAGCGTGTAAATGGTGAAAAAGAGTTTCGGCTATGCCCGTATGCGTGGAAAGCCCTGAGCCTATAACAGTCATTTTCACAAAGTCAGAGAAAATTTCCACTTTAATATTTTTAAGTGTTTTTAATTTCTTTACAATATTTTGTGCTTCATCTTTCGGAGCAAGAAAGGAAAATATTTTTTGTTTTTTAAGTTTTGCCACAGATAACATTTCGAAATTTATAGTGCTTGCTCGGATGATTTCAAAAATCTGAGGTGCATAGTTCTGCTCTTCTTTGAACACCGCGGAAATACACATAACATCCTCTTTTACTGATAGATTTGTTATGGACATTTTCTCAAAATAATCTTTTGCCATAATAAAACTCCCTGAACTTTTGTCTTTGCTTAAAGATTTGCCTAAATACAAAGACACATTATATTTTTTTGCTAATTCAACGCAACGGGTTTCTAAAACTTTTGTTCCAGATAAAGACATTTCCATCATTTCCTCATAACTTATTTTATGAAGCGGTTTGGCTTTCGGATATAGTTGTGGATTGATAGTGTGGACACAGCGCACATCGGTATATATTTCGCAAGGGCAATTTAACTTAGAAGCCAAAGCGACCGCGGTAGTGTCCGAACCTCCACGACCTAGCGTAGTTATGTCCATATTAGAGGCAATACCCTGAAAGCCAGCAACCACTACCACATAACCCTGTTTGAGATGCTTTTCTATACGAGATATATCTATACTGCGAATAAAAGCCCTACCGTAAGTTGAGTCGGTGTATATTCCGGCTTGCCATCCGGTGAGGGATATTGCTTTAACGCCTATACTTTGTAGGGAGGCGGATAATAAAGAGATGGTTTGAACTTCTCCTGTGTGCAATAGAGCATCTAATTCACGCTTGTTTGGATGGGGTGTTATTTCTTTTGATAGGGCTATGAGGGAGTTTGTAGTTTTCCCCATAGCGCTGACCACTACCACAATTTGAGGCGTGGTTGCCAACTGTGATTTTATATGTTTTGCAATTTTTTTAATTTGTTGAACTGTTGGGAGGCTTGAACCGCCATACTTCTGAACAACTCTCATACTTTATCCTCTTTTGTGACTTTTCGGTAGCAAAAATTTAAAGACATAACTTTTTAGGTGTTGTCTTAATTGTTTGTTGACCTTTTATCACGGTCAGTTTCCCCATAAAACATTGTATGAGTTTTAGGTTTAACTTGCTAATATATTTATGATTTCACGCCCGTTAAACTTTGGTGTTATCTGACTTTTTGCTTGATGTGTTAGAGAATGTTTTCTTGTTGTTTCTCTTGTGCTGAGTGGTGTTTTTTAATATTTTTCAAGAAAATAAGTTAGTAATTTTCATCCTAAGTAGAAATAAATCAAAGCAGAAAGGGCTTTAACTTTCTTAGGTTTACCTGAGTAGAAAAAAGTAAGGAAAAATAAAAATAAAGAATATATAAAAATATATTAAATTTTTTAGGTTTGCCTAAGTTGTAAAATCAAAACCTTATGAAATCAAGTTGTTATTTAGTTAAGGAAAAATAAAAACAAACAAGCCTAGTGTAAAGATAAAAATTTATCTTAACCTCTTAGGCTTGTTCAAAACTAAACTATTATAAAGTTGATTATTTTCTCAAACTTCTAATTCTCTAATCTCTGCTAATAACTTTGCAAACTAATACTCTACTGTTTCTCAAACTCTTTTACTATTTCTCAAAATGTTTTCTTATTTTCTCAAAGTGCTAACTCTCGGTTAATATCTGCGAACTTTTCAAGCAAAGATACTGCAAACTTCTCAAACTGCTAACTCTCTAATATTACTATTGCTCAAAATGTTTTCTTATTTTCTCAAACTGCTAACTATCAATGAGTTTTGCACTTAATACTGTATCCCCCAAACCACCAAAAATTTAGCAGGTTTGCCACAAACTACGCACTTGTTCCCGATAGGCGTTTGGTCAAAAGGCATACAACGAGATTTTGTGCCATTTATATCCTTTATGTCTTCCTCACACTTTGGGTCACCGCACCACATAGCCTTGATAAAGCCTGGGTTAGTGTTAATAATCTTTTCAATCTCTGCTAAACTGTGAGCCTCGAAAGTTCGTTCATCCCGTCTTTTCTTAGCGCGTTCAAACATATCTTTTTGAATTTGTTCTAGTAGTTTTTTGATATTTTCTACCATATGCTCATCTGAGGCTAGGGTGAACTTTTCGCCAGTATCTCTTCTAGCAACTGTGATTTGATTTTGTGCAAGGTCACGAGGTCCTACTTCAATCCTCAGAGGAACACCTTCCATTTCATATTGAGCGAATTTATAACCAGCCGTTCGGTCTGAGTCATCCAGTATGCTTTCCAACCCGTTTTCCTGCAATTTTTTATGGATGCTGCTACATTCTGTCAAAATATTTTCCTCTGTGCGGACAGGAACGACTGCCACTTTAATAGGCGCTATTCGTGGCGGTAATACTAACCCGTTATCATCTCCGTGCACCATAACTATGGCGGCTATAATGCGTGTGCTTATTCCCCAAGAGGTTTGTTCCACATATTTCAGTTGATTGTCTTTATCTAAGAATTTTATGTTAAAAGGTTTAGCAAAATTTTGCCCTAAGTAGTGCGAAGTGCCCGATTGAAGCGCTACACCGTTATGCATCATTGCCTCAATGGTATAAGTGTATTCCGCACCCGCGAACTTTTCCTTTTCTGTTTTTCTTCCTGCTATAACTGGAATAGCGAGGTATTCTTCAAAAAATTCCTTGTATACATTTAACATAGTAAGGGTTTCTTGTTCTGCCTCCTCACGCGTTGCGTGAATGGTATGCCCTTCCTGCCATAAGAATTCACGAGAACGAAGTAAAGGGCGAGTTTCCTTTTCCCAACGAACCACATTACACCACTGGTTATATTTTTTAGGCAAATCACGATAAGACTTAACTATTTTTGAGTAGTAATCACAGAACAGCGTTTCGCTAGTTGGGCGGATGCATAACCGTTCCTCTAACTTGTTAAGTCCACCCTGAGTAACCCAAGCAACCTCAGGCGCAAAGCCTTCAATATGTGCGGTTTCCTTTTGTAACAAACTTTCAGGAATAAGCAGAGGCATACACACATTGCGATGCCCTGTTTCCTTGAATTTTTTATCTACCACTTGCTGAACATTTTCCCAAAGCGCGTAGCCGTTTGGTGCTAATATAATAAAACCCTTAACGCTAGAATAATCTACTATCCCGGCTTTCACTACTATGTTGGTATACCAGTCCGCAAAGTTTTCTTCACGCGAGGTAATTGCTTTATTTTTAATCATTTTCATTTTTTATCCCCTTTTTGATTTTATGATTTAACCTTGAATTTTGCTTTAATTTATGCTTTAAATTAAAGCCTGTCTGGGGGCAAGGTTTCGCACACTGTGAGCCATCTTCTGTCCCTTCTTTAATTTTTGATAATAATAACATATGCGAATAAGGAAGTCAATTATAAAAATTAAAAAAGGGCAATAGTCGGGATGTTTATGCCATTATAGAAAAAAAGTCATTTTTTTAAGTTTTTTGGCGGTTTTTGCTATACTTTTTGCGAGTTTTTGGTATAATAGGAATATAATGAAAGCACTAAATATCTAATTTTCAACCACATACATACGAAATACTTAAAAGATAAGATATTTTTATGGTCAAAACATAAAAAAAGTTTTTGTGCTTAGGGGGATGAATGTCTAAACCTTGGAGTAAAATTAAGTTAGCGTGGATTGTGCCAATGTTTATTTTGACCTTCCTGTGTTTGGGAATGAGTCTTAATTTGCCTTGCTCACATAATTTTACTACCTCAGCAACAAGTTCAGTTAACCAACAAAAGGACAATCAAAAGGAAAACCCTGAAAACAATGATTACAACCGAAGTTCTACAAACAATGATTACAACCGAAGTTCTGAAAACAATAATCAAAACGGAAATTCTGCAAGTTGTAATCAAAATGAAAACTCTGCAAGGGATAATGAAGATAATCAAAATCAAAGTGACTTAAATTCCGCAAGTCCAGTTAGCAACAGTGAAAACAACTCAGGTGAGGAATGGGTTCACGAACAGAATCCAGTCAGCAACAGTGAGGGTGGTTCAGATGATGAATGGATTGATGAACAGAATCCAGTGAGAAATCCTACTTATAACAATGTGTCCTCTACTCGCGGGTTGGAAATTTCAGTGTATAGTG
>CAYJAI010000025.1:0-12982 GCA_964368395.1 uncultured Christensenella sp.
ACATATATTTGTATTTAATATTTTATAATTTATTCTTTCCTCAGTAAAGTGATTTTTTTCACTTTTGAAAGTCTTTTTCACTCTTTTTTGCCTTTTTTATTATATCATTTTTACATTTTACTATTTGGCAATTATTACAAGGCTATATCGAATCACTTTATCCTTGCCAGTAAAACCTTTTTGAATCTCTTGAATTATAGTTCCACTCTCTCGGTCCGGTGCATCCTCAGAAGAAATTGCATTGTGTAAATTTTCATCAAACTTATGCCCTAAACTTTCAATGGGTGTTATTCCAAATTCCTCAAAAGCGTTCAAGAACTCTCTCTTTAAAATCTGCATACCCTCTTTGACCTGCTCATCCTTAATAGACTTTAACGCACTCTCCACCGCATCATAGCAATTAAGCATTCTTTTTATAGCATCTTTCACTCCCTCATTGTAGGAGTTTTCTTTCACACTTGCATTACGCTTGCGATAATTATCAAAATCCGCTTGAAGTTGTTTCAAAATTTTAGTCAAGGCTATACTGTTTTCTTTCTCTATCTGCAACTTCAAATTCAAGTCCTGTGGCGGGTGAAGTTCATCCTCTTCATTTTCATAAAATTGCTGTGTAGGAATTGCTTCCTCAACATTTTCTTCATTTGGAGAGTTTTTTCCACTTTCTCTCATACCATCTCCCCCCTTGCTTTCATTCTCCTTGCTTTTGCAAAATTCTTCTTCATTATCTATACTAGCCAAATCTTCTGTTTCCTCTTGAACATTATTTTGTGCCTTTATATTTTTTGCTTTTTCTCTTTTGATACTTTTTCTATCTTTACTCTTGCTCATTTTATCCCCCCAAAATTATTTAATATTTAAAAATATGCCTCACTTCTTCTTACCTTTATTTTTGTCAACCTTATCCTCTTGGTTATGTGTCAATGCCTTTATATTAGCAAACTCACCTACCACAAATTTTAAAGCACTGGCTATTTTAGCATAATCCATTCGCTGAGGACCTATGATTCCGATACTGGCAATACTCTCACCATCCACTCTGTAATCCGCTTTTGCTATACTGCACTCCTGCAACTCTTCAACTGGAATCTCTGCCCCTATCTGAAAAGATATACCCTCACTGTCCTCGCTGAATACCTGCTTTATCTCGTTCGGGTCAGACAATACATCAATAATTTGTTTCAACTTTTCTGGGTCATTGTATTCCGGGGTGTTCAACAACTTTATTTCGCCCTTAGCGGTAATATTTCCGCTTTTTGTAAGGCGGTCAATTAAGGCTTGAAGTGAGCAAACAACAGTATTAAATATGCTACTAAATTCCTTCAACTCCGCTTTCATATCTTTTTGATACCTAGGCATATCTTTTATCATCTCAGCAACAGTGCATTCCTTAAAAGTATTCGTTAAAAGGTTGCCGGCATCAATATAGCTTTGTTGAGGCATATCCTCTTTTCTCTCCATAGTATTGCTGATGATTCCACTATTCGTTTCAATAAGAATAAGAGATTGGCTAGTTAATAAAGGTATTATTTTTATATTTTTAATAGTTAATTTTTCAAAGCCTTTCAGCACTACAACGGTGGGATAGTTGGTCGCCTTACTTATAACCGAAGCAATTTCTTGCGCTATTTCCTTCAAATATACCGCTCTTTTATTGAAAATTGAGTGTATATCATCTAGAACAATTTTATCAAGCGGTAAATCTCCAACTAGCGAATTAACATAAAATCGGTAGCCCTTACTGGTCGGAACACGCCCACCCGAAGTATGCAACTGTTTGAGATATCCCATAGCCTCTAAGGCGTTCAACTCGTTTCGCAAAGTTGCCGTGCTTAAATCTTTCGCGCACTTATTTTGAACAGCACTGCTGGTTATAGGGCTGGCTTGCTGTATATAGTCCTCTACTGCACTAAGTAAAATCTGAGTTTTACGCTCGCTCAACTGAACTTCATCCTGTGCCATAGAAACCTCCTTTATTAAAATGTTTACTGTTTGCTTATTTAGTAAAGTTTAATTGTTTTAAGTTTTTCAAGGTTTTTGAGTTTTTATCAAGGTTTTATTTTTATCAAGTTCTCAACGCTTTCCTTTTAGATAAATACCTTTTTATGTCTTCATTGCTTTAAGATTAAAATATTTTGCTTATGATGTTATTTTTGTGTTTTTACTGAATTTTATAAATAGAGTTAATAAAAATCTTACCTTGCGCCTTCACTCCCTCGCTTGCATTAGAACTTTTTGAGTTTTTATCAAGGTTTTATTTTTATCAAGTTCTCAATGCTTTCTGATTGAAGAAAATAAAAGTTTAAAGTTATTACAACACTAAATATCTGGCTGGGCTTTTCATATAGTTAAAATTTTTGTTTGTTATCCGCCCTCTTACTTGATGTGAATAAATCAAAGTATTTGCTTTATTATTGTCTATAAAATTAAGGATGTTTTTTAAAATCTTTAAAACAATCAACGGATAACCCTTAATTTATATATATGTTGCTAGCACTTCATTATGTGCCTTTGTTAGCAATCTCATACTTTGATTGCTAAATTTTACCATAATAAATATACCCTGTCAACTGTTTGCGACAAAAAATTAAAAAAGTTTTACGGTAGTTTTAAAGATTACAAGGAAATAAGTTTTTAGTTGTTTGCCCTTGTTTTTATGTTTGCTTATCTTATTTTATATAACAACTTCCTTTAATTATGCGTTTATAAAAAGAACTACCTTGTCCGAAGCCTTTCTCAATATAATAGTATTAAAGCAATCAGTGAATATAACTTTTCGCATATTCTTTTCTCCTTGTGTTTACAATTTTATAAGAAAATTTAATCTATCTTCAAAATACTTATAAAAGCATCTGATGGCACTTCTACTGAACCTAAGGTTCGCATTTTCTTCTTACCCTCTTTTTGCTTTTCTAACAATTTACGCTTACGGGTTATGTCCCCACCGTAACATTTACTCAAAACATCTTTACGAACCGCTTTCACTGTTTCACGGGCAACTATTTTTCCTCCTATGGCCGCTTGTATAGGAACTTCAAACTGCTGTCTTGGTATAACATCTTTCAGTTTTTCAGCAATCACTCTTCCGCGTTCGGTGGCGTGGTCACGATGAACTATAATGCTCAAAGCATCACAAATCTCACCTTTGAGCAAAATATCTAATTTTACTAAACTACTGATGCGGTATTCGCTCATTTCATAGTCTAAACTTGCATATCCGCGTGACCTACTCTTTAAACTATCGAAAAAATCATATATAATCTCATTCAAAGGCATTGAGTATTCTAAACGAACTCTTTTATCATCTATATATTCCATATCCACACTCACACCACGCCTTTGCTGGCACAAGTCCATAATAGAACCCATATACTCAGGAGGAGTGAAAATATGCATTTTCACAAAAGGCTCTTCCATCTTTTCTATAAGGGTAGTTTCAGGTAAATTGCTCGGATTACTTACTTCTAGCACACTTCCATCCGTTTTAAACACCTTATAACTAACCCCGGGCGCTGTGGTTATTATCTCCAAACCAAACTCACGCTCCATTCTTTCACGGAAGATTTCCATATGCAATAACCCTAAAAAGCCACAACGAAAACCAAAGCCGAGAGCAGAAGAACTTTCAGGCTGATACTCTAACGCACTATCGTTTAATTTGAGTTTTTCTAAGGCATCTTTTAACTCATTATACCTACTTCCATCTGATGGAAAAACACCAGAAAACACTACTGGTTGCACTTTTTTATATCCCGGCAAGACTTGTTGGGTAGGATTTTCAGCACTGGTTATGGTATCTCCTACCTGAGTATCGCTAACCTTTTTTATACCGGCACACAAATAGCCAACCTCACCAGCAAGCAGTCGCTCACTCTTTTTAGGTGAGGGCGTAAAATAACCTACTTCGGTTACTTCAAAATCCTTTTTTGTATGCATTAAACGGATTTTATCCCCTACCTTGACCGAGCCATCGAAAACACGAATCATACACACTGCGCCCTTGAAATTATCATAATAACTATCAAAAATTAGGCATTTTAAAGGTGCTTTTTCATTACCATTCGGTGCGGGGAATTCCTCAATTACCCCCTCCAAAACCTGTTCAATATTAGTTCCCTCTTTTGCAGATATTGCGGGCGCGTGCATAGCCGGAACACCTATAACATCCTCTATTTCCTTTTTGGCCTTTTCAACATCTGCACTTGGTAAATCAATCTTATTTATAACGGGCAAAATTTCCAACTTATTGTTCAACGCCAAATATGCGTTTGCCAAAGTCTGAGCCTCTACTCCCTGTCCAGCATCTACAATTAAAATAGCCCCCTCACAGGCAGCAAGCGAACGACTCACCTCATATGTGAAATCCACGTGCCCGGGAGTATCTATAAGGTTTAAAATGTATTCATTACCTTTGTAAGTATACTTCATTTTCGTGGGCGCAAGTTTTATTGTTATTCCTCGCTCACGCTCTAAGTCCATACTATCCAAAAGTTGATTGTTCATATCCCGTGTTTGTATAGTGCCTGTTTTTTCAATTAAGCGGTCCGCTAAGGTGCTTTTGCCGTGGTCTATATGTGCCACTATACAAAAGTTTCTTATATATTTTTGCCTATCTGACATATTTCCTCCTGTGAAACTTTAAAATATTATATCAAAAACGCGGTATTATAGCAAGAATTTTAAGTATCATTAAGTAAATAGAATAAAAAGGTAGTAATTTTATTTAAAAAATGTTATTATTATATGGATGACTGATTTATAAGGAGTTAGAGATTTTTTATGGTAGTAAAAGATAGTTGGTTGGTTAATCAATTCATAGCACATAAGGGCTTTCACGATAAAGAAAACCCTGAAAATACATTAGGCGCTTTTCAGCGTGCAATAGATTATAATTATGCCATTGAGTGCGATGTGCGTATGCTTAAAGATGGAACTTTGGTATTGTTTCACTATAAGTGTTTGAGCCAACTCACTGGTGTAGATGGATATATAGAAAATTTGACTTGGGAGGAACTATCCAAATTAAAGGTCAACAACTCTAAATATGGTATCCCTAGCGTTCAGCAACTGTTGGATACTGTTAAAGGTCAAGTCCCTATTTTGTTTGATATTAAAAATTTTTCCAGAACAAAAGTGGGTGAACTGGAAGAAAAACTCTGTGAATTATTGCTCAACTATAAAGGCGAATATGCTGTTGAAAGTTTTAACCCTTTTGTAGTTTTGTGGTTTAAAGAAAAACATCCGGAGATTCCTCGCGGTATTATATCCAGTTCTTTTAGAGGTGAATATGATACTGGTGATATGAAAGTTGCCGGATTTGTTCGTTGGTTTCTAAGTCGTTTGAAACTTAATAAAAGGATAAAACCTGATTTCATAGCATATCGTTGGACTGATTTACCAAACCGCTTTGTTCGTAAATATAAGCATCTTCCACTCATCGCTTGGATTATTTGTTCGCAGGAAGAGTATATGAAGGTAATAAAATACGCGGATAATATTGTCTTTGAAAATTTCGAACCAAAAATTTAATTTATAGATTATACTTAAAGACTTTGAAAAAAAAGATTTAATTTGCTGATTAGTTAAAAATTTAACCAAAAATTTAATTTATAGATTTGCTATCTTAAAAAAACTCCACTGAAAACATCAATTTGATAGTTGCACGAATTTTTGCGAAAGACAAGAAAAAGCAAGACAGCAGGACCGCCGTGTGTTTGACATACATAAGGGTCTGTTGTCTTGTGTTTTTTAGCAGTATTTCGCAAAATTTCTAAGAAAAAAGTTATATGATAGAATCCGCAAACACCCCCGCCTCAAATGGTTCAATGTCCTCCAACCCTTCCCCTGTTCCAACAAATAGCACAGGCTTTTTGTATTCTTGGGCAATAGCAAGCACTATGCCACCTTTGGCTGTTCCATCTAACTTTGTTAAAACTAGTCCATCAATATTTATTGCTTGGTCAAAATATTCTACTTGATTAAGCGCATTTTGCCCTGTTGTAGCATCTAAAACTAATAATTTCTGATAACACCCTTTCCATTGTTGCCCGACAATACGCGCAATCTTTTTTAACTCTTCCATCAAATTTACTTTATTATGAAGGCGACCGGCAGTGTCCACAATAACAACATCGCACTTTTTTGCCTGAGCACTTTTTATGCCATCAAAAACCACGCTAGCAGAATCACTTCCCTCTTCGTTGCGAACTATACGAACATCGTTACGCTTTGCCCACTCGCTTAACTGGTCACCCGCGGCGGCACGAAAGGTATCGCCTGCTACCAACAAAACTTCTTTCTTCTGATTTTTATACAAGTTAGCCAGTTTGCCTATGGTAGTTGTTTTCCCTACACCATTAACCCCTACCACCATAATAAGTAAAGGGAAATGTTCAGATGGCGGGGTATTCTGTTGCATAATTTCTACCATAATAGAACGCAATGCCTTACGAACATCTTCTTGGTTTCGTAACTTGCTTTTTTTTGCAACAGCCCGCAATCTTGCCACAATTTCATCAGAAGTAATCGCGCCTATATCCGAAGAGATTAAAACCATTTTTAACTCTTCAAAAAACTCATCATCCAACTCCCCTTTGGATGTGATAGCCATAATTTTATTGCTTATAGACTCCTTAGTTTTGCGAAAAGCCTGTGCTATTTTTGAAAAAAAACCCATTTTTATCTCCTTATTTGGACACTTTCACCACTACTCAGATAAACTATTACTAACTGACAAACAATACCGTTCTTAATTCTCATATGAAGTATTATTTGCTTTCAAACTTGCGAACAAAAGACACCTTAATTATCCCGCTTTATTTCAAATAAAATATTATTTACTTCCGCACAAGGTATTGTTTGTTTCTGCTTTTATAAAAATTCAAATAAAAGCATTTGATTCATTTTACAGAAAAGCACTGTTTATTTCTACTTTTACAAAAGTTCGAATAAAAACAATTACTACCCTTGATTTTCGATAACTTTTTGCTCACTTGTTCTTATAGCCTCTCCCAGTTTTACCGACACTATCTTACTCACACCATCCTCTTCCATAGTAACACCATATAAAGAATCCGCCAACTCCATAGTAGGCTTACGGTGAGTAATGACTATAAACTGAGTGTCCTCAGCGAAGTTATGTAAATATTTAGCAAACCGTTGAGCGTTGGCATCATCCAGTGCCGCCTCTATCTCATCCAAAAGACAGAAAGGCATAGGGCGAAGTCGCAGAATGGAGAACAAAATAGCAATAGCGGTCAAGGCTTTTTCTCCTCCGGATAATAGCGAAAGGTTCTGCAACTTTTTACCCGGTGGCTCAGCAATAATGTCTACACCAGCAGTTAAAATATCATCACTTTCACAAAGAACTAACCTTGCATTTCCGCCCCCAAATAGTTGCTTGAATATCATAGTAAAGTTGGAGTTTATCTTATTGAAAGCCACTTCAAACTTCTGGGTCATTTGCTCGTTTAAGTCTTTTATAACTACCATAACATCAGACTCGGCTTTTCTTAAATCTTCTGTTTCGGTGCAGTATAAGTTAAAACGCTCCTCCATAAGCCGACTATCCTCAATAGCATTTACATTCACAAAACCTAATTTGTTGATTTCTTTCTTTAACTCGCTTATCCTACCCAAAGAATTTTTATGGTCATAATCTTCCAACTTCAAGTCCGAGGCAGTGCTGTAAGTTAACTCATAATCCTCGTAAATTTTATCTTTCATACTTTCAAGATTTATGTCTATTTGCCCTAATTTTGCCTCTTCCTGAAAGACTTTTTCCTGAGCCTTTGCTAATTCAATATTTATTCGCTCACGCTCTTCTTCTATTCTTTCTAATATTTCGTGTATCTTTTGCTTAGTGTTTTCCAGTTCGTTGACTTTTGCGCGAACCTCTTCTATCCCCTGCTGTTGCTCCTGAATTGCTTCATCATCTTTATTTTCGCCTAGTTGCTTTGCAGTTTCCATAGTTTTGGTGTTTTTTATCAACAAACTTTCATTCTCATCTATGCTTTCACTTAAATCACTTTGCTCTTTCAGTAATCGGGTTATATCATTCTCCAAAGAAAGCAACACACTTTCCTTGGTGGCAACTTTAACCTTTATATCAGTTAAAGACTGACTTAATTTATTTCGTTGAGCGCGCAACTGCTCCGGACGCGTAGTATCTAAATCCTGATGTGAACTTATATTTTCATTAGCATCCAAAGCCTGCATATTTTTAATTTCGTTATCTACAAACTGTTGCTTTGCCTTTATTTTTGCTTGTTCTTCGGAAACGCTATCTAACTCTGCTCTAATCTCATCGCTTCGTTGCTTTTGTGCGCTGTATGAACTTTCCTTTATTTCCAGTCTAACCTTACAAGCCTGCAACTTATCTATCTCACTTTGTATTTCGTCCTCTAAACCCTGCAAAGTATTACCATATTTTTCTAACAAGGTGCGTTGCCCACTCACATCTTTCTGTATTTTAGCCAGTCGCTCTTCTACCTCTTTCATTTCACGGTCACGGGATAATAAATTATTTATAGCCGTCTTTTTACTTCCACCAGTGATAGAGCCAGCAGGGTTGATGATATCCCCCTCCAAAGTAACTATTTTAAAACTAAACCGTGATTGTTTTGCCATATCTACCGCAACATCCATATTCTCTACAATAACTGTTGCTCCCAACAAGCCTTTGAAAATAGGTTTAAGTTGGTCCGAATACGAAATTAAATCACTAGCAACCCCAAAACAACCTTTTGCTTTGAGCAAACTATTAAAACTATCTGGAATATAACGCGGTTTCAAAGAGTGAATAGGTAAAAATGTGGCTCTTCCATAATTGTTAGATTTTAAATATTGAACTAACTTTTTCGCATCCTCTTCACTGTTGGTTACTATGTTCTGAACAGCAAAACCCAACGCCATTTCAATGGCTGTTTCATATTGTTCTGGAACTTTTATTAAATCAGCAACTACACCGACAATAATTCTTTTAAGTTCAGGATTTTTACCGCTATCTACCAACAACTTCCTAACTGTGCCATTAAATCCTTCATACTCAGCGTGCATCTCATTAAGTAATCGGCTGCGGCTCTCCAAACCTGCTTGCTGCCTTATTGCCTCAGCAAGGTTGTTGCGGAGAGTTTGCTCTTCCTGTTTTATTTCAGAACGGTTACTTTGCCCTGCCTGAATACTTTGAGTTAATTTTTTCCTTTCAGTTTCAGCGCTTTCTTTTTCTTCTTCTGCCTCTTTTTCTAACTTAACAGAGCGTTCTAATTTTTCTTGTAAAACTTTCTCACGCTCAGATAACCCTGTATTTCTTTCCACCAAAGTATTGCGTTCAACCTCTAACTTTGATGCTCTTGCTTTTATATCTGTTATCTTGTCTATCTCATCTAAAATTTGTTTTTGAGAATGGTCAGCCTGAGTTTCCAAAGTGACTAACTCATCTAAAACGGTGGCATATATATGTTGAACCTCTTCCGCCTCAGAGCGTAAATTGTTTAATTCCTTACTTTGTGATTCCTTTTGCTCTTGAATAGAACTTAACTCTTTGTTTATACTTTCGAAGCGGTTTTTGTCTGCGTCCAACTCCTCACGGATACGCTGAATCTGCTCAGTTAAATAAGTCATCTTCTCTTGCGCTAAACGATAATTTCCCGCCTCTTTCTCCATTCCAACTGTTAAATTCAATATCTTTTCTCTTAACTCAGCAATCTGCTTATCTATATCTTTTATACTGAGCATACTCTCATTGTGGCGGGTTGCAGTATCTGCTATCTGAGTATTTTTCAGATTAACCTCTTGTGCATATCCATCAATTTTATCTTGTAGCGCCTGTTTTACTTCATTAGTTGTTTCGTGCTGATAAATATAACTATTCACCTCTAAAACTTTGAGTTCCTCGCGTAACTTCAAGTATATTTTAGCCGATTCCGCTTGTTTTTGTAAAGGCTTTAAATTCTTCTCTATCTCGCTCATAATATCTTGCAAACGCGTGATATTTTCGCGATACCTTTCCAACTTACGCTCAGCCTCTTCTTTACGACTTTTAAACTTTGCAATTCCCGCTGCTTCCTCAAAAATTGCTCGGCGATTTTCCGGCTTACTGCTAATAATTTCTTCAACTTTGCCTTGACCTATAATGGAATATCCGTCACGACCTATTCCGCTATCGTGAAGCAGATTAGTTATATCTTTCAACAGACAAGGCGTTCTGTTGAGAGCATATTCCCGTTCTCCTGAACGATATAATTTACGGGAAACAACAACCTCTTCATATTCAGTATTAAAGATATGGTTAGAGTTATCGAAAACAAGCGCGACTTCACAAAAGGACAAACCCTTTCGGCTTTGACTCCCTTTAAAAATAACATCCTGCATACTAGACCCACGCAGAAGTTTAGGACTTTGCTCACCTAAAACCCAACGAATAGCATCTGCGACATTACTTTTTCCGCACCCATTCGGTCCAACTATTGCAGTGATACCAGTATTAAAATCAACATTAAGTTTATCCGCAAAGGATTTAAAACCTATTATCTCCAACCTCTTTAAACTCATAATATCCCCTTATCTCTTAAAGTTTGCTCGGCGACCTGCATTTCAGCCATCTTTTTAGAGGTATTTGTCGCAACAGCGCCACCTTTATTATCAATAAAAACTTGAACGGTATATTCTCGTTCGTGAGATTTTCCTTCCTGTTTTATCAATTTATACTTTACTTTTTTTCCTTCGTGCTGCAATAATTCCTGCAACTGTGATTTGGAATCTTTTTTCGCAACCACTTTCTTTTGAGCATTAACTCGGTCAATACCTAACTTATTCAATGCCCAACCGCAAGCGGTATTAAAATTACTATCTAAAAACACCGCGCCCAAAACGGCTTCAAATAAATCTGCCTGAACACTGCTTAAATCACGCAACTCACCCGGCTGTCCCTCAACGGCTATTAAGTGCTTTTGCAAACCCATTTTTGAAACAACTTTGGAAAGATTTTCTTTATCTACTAAATTACTACGCATTGTGCTTAGCGTTCCCTCTCTATCCCTAAAATTGTGGAACAAAAATTGAGTAACCGCAAGACCCAACACCGAATCACCTAAAAACTCTAACCTTTCATTACTCTCTGTATTAAAACTATTGGCGAAAGTTATGTGTGTTAAAGCAGTTTTTAATAGGTTTCGGTCAGAAAAGCGGTATCCCAACTTTTTTTCAATATTATCAAAATCAGGGGTAAGTGAGGTTTTATGAATCATTTTTCTTCCTCTTGCTCATCAATTATTTCGCCCAGAGAACATTCAACTTTATCCATATTTCCATTCTCTACAACTTGTTCTGGACTATTTTGTTGGGTAGAAACCTTTTCCTCTTCCTCTGAACTCACAACAGTTTCTTCACTTTTTTGTGATAAGAGGTTTTCTACTCCATCTTCCACTTTGCCCCTCTCTTCTGAGGACTCTTCTTTGGAAAATATTTTTTCTTTTATTGCATTCTCAAACTGCATATTTTTATGCTCAGCCAACTTTTCCGCCCGTTCCTCTGGTGAACCTTTTCCTATATTTAAATCAGACTCCACTTCGGCTTTTTTCATTAAATGCTCTAAATCTATATCTTTTGTTGTGGCTTCTATTGTTTTATTTATATTGCTACCGCCCATAGTAATCAAATGTTCTATGGTAGACAAAAACTCACGCGCCTTACAAGAGCCGTGTCCCTTAACCACTAAACCTTTTACTCCTAACAAAACGGCAGCGCTTAATCCTTCATAATCGAACTTTTTCGCCACACGCTTTAAAGATTTCTTTAAGAATAAAGCCCCGATTTTTCCGCTCAAACTTCCTAGCATAGCCGCTTTTATTTCTTTTAATAAAATTTTACAAGCACCCTCAGTAGATTTTAGCAACACATTACCATCAAATCCATCTGCCACCACTACATCATAATCTCCGCTTAATAGATAACGCGCTTCCATATTCCCCACAAAATTAACAGGCAGTTGCTTTAATAAAGGAAAACTTTCTTTTGCTAAAATATTGCCCTTGGAATCCTCTGTCCCTACATTCAAAAGCCCCACGCGCGGTTTACTTACTCCGAAAACCTCACTCATATAAGCGCTCCCCATCAAGGCAAACTGCACTAAATTTATAGGCTTAACATCCATATTCGCGCCCGCATCAATTAACAAAACAGGCGTTCCTTTTGCGGTAGGCAATAATGGCGCAAGCGCAGGACGAGAAATCCCTTTCAATCTTCCCAACTTTAAAACGGCAGCACTGAGTAACGCTCCCGTGCTTCCCGCTGAAACAAACCCGATATACTCATCCGGCTTGCTTTTCAGCAACTCAATTCCACGGACAATACTGCTATCTTTTTTGGTTCGAATAGCCTCCACTGGATGTTCATCGGGACCTATAACTTCACGAGCATCCACAATATCCAACCTTGCTTGGTCATATTTTTTATTGATTAAATTATCTTGTATTACTTCACTTTTCCCAACCAAAGTTATTTTTAAATCTCTGTGGTTATACAAAGCAAGCAGGCTGGCATTAACAATCTCCTCAGGAGCATTATCTCCGCCAAAAGCATCAACTATAATCTTCATATTTTTTCACCTTATTTTATATTTATGTTAAATTATAACACACACATCGAACTAAAATCAAGTAATTAAAGAAAAGTATTTTTGTAGAGCCCTCTTTCTGCATATCTCTCATCTTGCCACCCTTGTGAAGATTTTTGGCGTTACCCAAATATTTGCTAGAAATAGTTTTAAAAATTAAATTCCTTTACGCTCTTTTTTATCTTATTGCTTTTATAGTTTTAAACTTTGTTTATTTTTTGCTTTCAATCTTAACAACAATTATTTTTCATCTTTTCTATATTGTTTTATATCTTGTTGCTTATTTTGTCCTTTGTTTTGTTTTATCTTTTCTATCTTGTCTTGTTATTTGCCTTGTTTTATATTTCCTATATTGTTTTATCTTTTCTTTCT
>CAYJAI010000026.1:0-12808 GCA_964368395.1 uncultured Christensenella sp.
CTTTTATAACTGATGCACTTTTCATTCTTAACGCAAAAATTCGAACATATAAAAAAGCGAGTTATTTACTCGCTTTTTTTATCTTTTCTATCTTATTTTCTATTTTAGTGCTGGTTTTGTCTATGCACTGCCTTACTTTTGGAGAAAGCAATAATCCTAAACCCAGCCCTGCACCCAACATAAACCCTATTACCATATCCCTCATTTTCTGCCTCCTTACTATCATTAGTTTGCGTTAAAAAAGTCAAAAAATCACTGGAAAATAATAGGAAAATTAAACTTAAAAACCTAAATAATAAAAAACAATGAGGGATAAAAAAGAGGTAAATTGAAGATTTCAGTTGTTAGTCTAAACATTTAAATGCAATCGTTATTTGTTTAGTTTATAAGTAGCCAAAGTTTCAGTTGTTGATTTTGAGCCACTACCTTTTGTTTTCATCCACAGAAACACTAAAAAACCAAAAAGGCAAATCTAACTATAAAAAGAAGGATAGTTAAATGTTCAGTTATTATTCTAAGATATAAAAACTTTAAACTATACTATTACCGATTTTTTCTCTTTTTCCATCTGCTTTTTTTGGTTCTTGTAATAATTATTTACAGCATCCTGAATAGCCTCTTTCGCAAGAACAGAGCAATGCACTTTTTGCGGAGGAAGATCTCCCAGTTCTTTAATTATTTCCTGATTGCTCAAACTCAAAGCCTCTTCAATGGTCAATCCTTTTATTAGTTCAGTAGCAACTGAACTTGAAACAATAGCAGCCACGCAACCAAAAGTCTTAAACTTAGCATCAACTATTTTGCCATCCTCTATCATCATATAAATTTTCATTATATCGCCACAGACAGGGTTCCCTACCTTGCCTACTGCATTTGCATTGCGTATTTCCCCCATATTTTTAGGGTTTTGAAATATTTCAAATACTTTTTCGTTATACATATACTCTCCTTTATTTTTTCACCTTGCCTACTTGTCCGCGTGTAATAGGTGATATTTTTCGCATCTTTTTTAGTATCTTGCCCAATTCTTCAAGGACATAATCCAATTCTTCTTTGGTGGTAGACCTACTCAAAGAGAAGCGGATAGTTCCCTGAACCAAGTCGGCTGGTAGCCCTATCGCCTGCAAAACATACGAGGGCTGTAAAGAGCCTGATGAACAAGCCGAGCCCGTGGATACCGCAACGCCAGCCATATCCAACAGAAACAAAATACTTTCCCCTTCTACCATACCAAAAGCAACACTGACATTATTAGGTAATCTTTGGATAGGGTGTCCGTTTAAAAAAACCATATCTAATTTGCTTTGCAACTCTTTTATAAAATAATTTCTTAACATAGAAACTTTTTTAGAGTTAATCATAATATCACGAACAGCCAATTCTACTGCTTTTCCAAAACCTACAATAGCCGGAGTATTCCCCGTTCCTGCACGCATATTTTTTTCTTGCTCTCCACCATAAATGAATTTATGTATAGGTATCCCCTTTTTCACATACAAAGCACCTACACCCTTAGGCCCGTTAATTTTGTGCGAAGACATACTTAGGGCATCAATCCCCATTTCCTTCACATTTATATGAATTGCACCTACCGCCTGAGTGGCATCGGTGTGAAAAATAACCTTTTTCTTGTTCGCAACGCTTGCAATAGCCTGAATATTCTGAATAGTCCCTATCTCATTATTTGCAGTCATAATAGAAATCAAACTAGTCCCATTATCTATATAATGCAATAACTGGTCCAACTTAACCAGTCCGTATTCATCCACCTCTAAGTAGGTGACTTTAAAGCCCTCTTTTTCCAGTTGCTTACAAGTTTCCAAAACGCTCGGATGCTCAATTTGACTAGTTATTATATGCTTGCCTTTGTTTATGTTGGCATATGCAAGCCCTCGTAAAGCCCAATTATTTGCCTCAGTCGCCCCTCCGGTAAAGTAAACCTCCCCAGAATCACAACCTATCCCCTTAGCCACGCGTTCGCGTGCCAAATCAATCCCCGCTTTTGCCTCTCGTCCAAAACTGTGCAAACTGTTAGGATTTCCGTATATCGAATCAAAATATGGCATCATTTCAGCCAGAACTTCACTATTTATAGGCGTGGTTGACGCGTTATCTAAATATATTTTATTCATAATTTAACCTCTTTTCTCACACATATATAATAACACGGATACGCCCTCTTGTCTACCTTTTTTTAAAAATTTGTTATACTTATATTTTGGCGTTCGCTTAGTTTGATATACTTTTTCCCAGTGTTCGCCTAACTGATTGAATTAAAAAATGAGTTTTTACACTCATTTTTAAAGTCTTTATTATTTTATAAAAGATAAGACAAAATTAAATAGCACAAAAAGTAGTTTTTATATACTGTTTTGTCTACCGCCAGTTTTTGACTATATTATTAGTTTTGGCTATTACATCTAAATTAAAATTATTTAGTAACTTTTTCTATTATTTCTAAAATTTGAACTTTTTGCCTAAAACCAATTTCCTTGCCCACTTCTTCTCCTTCTTTGAAGATTAACAAAGTAGGAACACTCATAAGTCCGAACTGCTGAGCAAGATGAATGTTTTCATCAATGTCCACCTTAACAATTTTGACTTTATCTGTTTCTTCTGCAATCTCCTCTAAAATAGGGCCTAACATTTTACACGGACCGCACCAAGCAGCATAGAAATCCACAATAACGGGCACCTTACTTTCTAAAACCTCTTTTTGAAAATCACTTTCATTAACATTTAATATTTTAGCCATTTTTTATCTCCTTAATTTTTATTATATCATAACATTAGATATTTACTTTAATTTATTTTCAAATATTTCTTTATTTGAAAACATTTTTCACTTTATTTCATTTAAACAATTTAGTTTCACCATATTGAACCGTTGTCATTACTATATTCTGTCCCTACTATGTTTAACCGTTGTTATTACTATATATTTTGCCCATACTATGCTTAACTGTTCTTATTACTATATTTTGCCCCCACTATGTTTACCTTGATTTTATTTCTTATGAGAAATATATAATAGTTGTCATTGCCATATTTTGCCCCTACTATGCTTAACCCTTGCCCCATTATCCTGCGATAAGTCAGTCTTGATTTTTCAAAATTTCTGCTAAATTATCTATTTCCACCTGAGTTTCTTGATTTGTTTTTGAGTTTTTTAGAGTGCATTTTCCTTTTTCCATATCCTCACCTAAAAGACAGACATATTTCGCCCCTATCTTATCCGCAAACTTAAATTGAGCCTTAAAACTTCGGTTATTTAAGTTTATTTCACACTTTACGCCTTGCTCTCGCAACTTTTGTGCAATAGGGTAAATTTCCCCCAACTCTACTTCGCCAACATTCATCAGATAAACATCCACTTCACTAGCCTCTTCCTCGGGCAATAACATAACTAAGCGATCCAAACCTATACCAAAGCCAACGCAACTAGTCTGTGCTCCTCCTAACTGCTCCACCAAATTGTCATATCGTCCGCCCCCACCAATAGCAAGAGTTTTTCCTGTTTGGTCTATATCTGAACAAATGAACTCAAACACTGTCTTAGTATAATAATCAAAACCTCGCACTAACTGAGGATTTACCACAAAATCAATGTTGTTTTTCTTCAATTCAGCCTGTGTTAGACTAAAATGCTCCTTGCAATCATCACACAAATAATCACTTAATTTGGGCGCTGTTTTATATAAATCTTGACACTTCTCACTCTTGCAGTCTAACATTCTCAAAGGGTTCGTTTCCGCCCTATGCTTGCAGTCACTACAAATTTTATCCATATTTTTCTTAGCAAAATCACGCAAAGTTTGCTCATATTTCGCCCGACACTGAACACAGCCGATAGAGTTTATATGTAAAACAACACCTTGAACGCCTAATTTTTTCAGATAAGTTGTAGCAAAATCTATTGCTTCCACCTCGCCCCAAATTGTGTCCACGCCAAAACTTTCAGCACCAAACTGAGCGTGTTCACGATAACGCCCTGCCTGAGGATTCTCATACCTAAAATTGCTCCCCATATAAAACAACTTTTGTGGTAGAGTTTTATTATATAATCCATTTTCCACAAAAGCACGAACTACACCTGCCGTTCCCTCTGGTCGCAAGGTCAGACTTCGCCCTGATTTATCCTCAAAAGTATACATCTCTTTGCTGACAATATCGCTTCCTTCTCCTACGCTTCGCAAAAACAAAGCAGTATCTTCAAACATAGGGGTGCGAATTTCATTGTAGCAAAATAACTTGGCTAAATCACGAGCAACACTTTCCATTTTTTGCCATTTGCCACTGATATCAGGCATTATATCCCGTGTTCCCTTTGGCTTCTGATACATTTTTCCCCCTTATATAATGTATTTAGATAAATTGTGTTCTTTTATTGTAGGCGCAAGAGCCTTTAAGACAAACTCTTTGGTCACATTGATATCGGTCACAGGATGCTCCCCGCTTGCTTCAAAGTTTACCTCTTCCAACAAAGCCTCTAATACGGTATACAACCGTCTAGCGCCTATGTTTTCCTTACTTTCATTTTCTAGTTCGGCAATTCTAGCAATCTCTTCTAACGCCGGCTTTTCAAAGGTTAAATTGATATTATCCACTTTTAACAACTCTATATGTTGTTTTGTGATAGCGTTTTTAGGCTGTGTTAATATCTTTAAAAAGTCATCCTTGGTTAAGTTTTTCAACTCTACACGAATAGGAAAACGCCCCTGTAACTCAGGGATTAAATCCTCCACCTTGGATATATGGAAAGCACCTGCGGCTATGAATAAAATATAATCAGTGCGGATTGTTCCATACTTTGTGCTTACAGTGCAACCTTCTACAAAAGGTAATATATCCCTCTGAACCCCTTCACGGGAAACATCTGGACCGCTACCCTTACCGCTTCCGATAGCAATTTTATCTATCTCATCAATAAAAATTATACCTTCCTGTTCTGCGCGAAAAACGCCTTCCTCATTAACTGCATCCATATCAATCAGTTTATTGCTTTCTTCCGCAATAATGTTTTTTCTAGCATTCTGAACAGTTAATTTTCTTAATTTTTTACGCTTTGGCAGAAATCCGCTAAACATCTCGGTTAAATTAGAATCTGGAACAGAGCCCATAATTTCTATGGATTTTGGTGCTTCTACAACTTCCATTTCTATAACCTGATTGTCCTGCTTGCCCTCTGCAATTTCCTTATATAAAACTTCTTTGTAGTTTGCAGGCTCTTCACTTTTAACCAGTTTACTCTTAGAATACATAATATCGCATATTTTACGGTTGGCTATATCGTTCGCTTGATTCTTGACTTGTTCAAACTTTTCCTCTTTTACCAAACGCACTGCTGTTTCTACTAAGTCTCGAATCATACTTTCTACATCGCGCCCTACATAACCTACTTCGGTGTATTTTGTTGCCTCCACCTTAACAAAAGGCGCTTTTACTAATCGGGATAAACGGCGTGCTATTTCAGTTTTCCCCACACCAGTAGGCCCTTTCATCAATATATTTTTAGGCGTTATCTCCTGTCTTAACTCTTCGTTTAACTTACTTCTACGATAACGATTACGCAAAGCAACAGCAACAGCCCTCTTAGCCGCATCCTGCCCTATTATATATTTATCTAATTCGGTGACTATTTGTTTTGGCGTTAATTGTTCCATTACTCTACCTCCTCAATTATAAAGTGGTCATTAGTATAAATGCAGTATTGATTGGCTACCTGCAAACTCTTTTCCACTATTTCCCGTGCTGAAAGATTTGTGTTTTCTATTAAAGCCTTAGCCGCACCCAAAGCAAAAACACTTCCTGAGCCTATGGAAATAAATCCCTCGGTAGGCTCAACTATATTACCATCCCCCATCACCAAAAAAAGTTTTTCCTTGTTTGCAATAATTAAACTTGCCTCCATCTTTCGCAGAGGCATATCTATATTCTGCCAATCGCGTGCAACTTCTACCACTGCTCTTTCCAGATTACCCGAAAATTTTTGTAAATTATTCTCTATTCTTCTAAACAAAGCAAAGGCGTCCGATACCGTTCCGGCAAAACCTATCGCCACTTTATCCTGGTAAATTTTACGCACTTTAACTACTGAATCTTTTAAAATCATATTTCCTAGCGTTGCCTGACTATCTCCGCCTATAACTGTTTTCCCATCTCGTTTAACGGCAACTATTGTAGTTCCTCTTAATTGTTCCATTCGCTATTTCTAAACTCCTTAATTTCATTTAATGCTCTTTGCGCCATTTTTTCTTTCTTGTCCTTTTTTGGCACATCCATAGGCGCTAGCAATCCCCAATTTATATGCATAGGCTGAAAGTTACTTTCACTGGCACTCACTAAGTAGTTTCCTAACGCCCCCAAAGCAGTATGAATTGACAAATGTTTCTGCTCCACCTTATTCAAATATTGTATCATATAAATCGCACAAAGTAAACCGGAAGCGATGCTTTCTGTGTAACCTTCTACACCACTTAACTGCCCTGCAAAAAATATATTTGGATGTGTTTTTAGGTTAAATTTTGCGGTTAATAACTTAGGTGCATTTATAAAATTATTGCGATGCATTGCCCCGTATCTCAAAAATATTGCGTTTTTCAGTGCGGGCACTAGTGAAAACACTCTTTTTTGCTCCGGATAGGTTAAATTAGTCTGACAGCCGACTAAGTTATACATACTTCCCGGAGCATTTTCCTTCCTCAGTTGCAAAACGGCATAAGGCTTTTCCGCCTGATTAAACCCGACTGGTTTCATAGGCCCAAACCTCAAAGCATCCAAACCACGCCTTGCCATAATTTCTACTGGCAGACATCCCTCAAAAGTTTTTTCAAAATCTTTTAGAGGAACTCGTTCCGCCTTTACTAATTCTTGCCAAAAAATCTCATATTCACTCGCATTCATAGGGCAATTTATATGATCGCCCCCTTCACTCTTCCAGCGGTCAGCCACAAAAGTCTGCGTTCGGTCAATACTATCTGCATCCACAATAGGAGAGATTGCATCATAAAAATACAACCTATCACCCACCAATTTTTTCAACTCTTCGGCTAAGGCATCACTGGTCAACGGGCCTGTCGCTATCACAGTGTGCCGAGATAAATCTATACGGGTGACTTCTTCCTCTATCACTGTTATGTTGGGATTGTTTCTTATCTCATCGGTCACCATTTGAGCAAACTGTTCACGGTCTACCGCCAAAGCATCTCCGGCTGGAATTCGGCAACGGTCAGCACATTTTAACACTTCGCTACCTAATAAGCGACATTCTTCTTTTAATAATCCAGTAGCAAATTCCAAAGAATTACTTTTGAAAGTATTACTACAAACTAATTCACAAAAATTCGGATTACTATGTGCTAAGGATTTTTTAGATGGTTTCATATCATAAAGTAAAACTTTAACACCTTGCTTTGCAAGTTGCAAGGCACACTCACATCCCGCTAGCCCAGCACCTATAACTACAACTTTGCTCAATTTTCCCCCTCTTCTATTGTTTCTTTCAGATATTGCACAAAACCACATTTTGTATCGCGACAATAAACCTTGTTTCCTTTCCGAACCAAAACATCACCGCACTTTGAACATTTTTCGCCTGTCGGCTTATCCCAACAAACAAAGGAACAGTTGGGGTATCCACTACAACCGTAAAACTTTTTACCGCTTTTCCCCCTTTTCTCCAATATGTTTTTTCCACATTTAGGGCAAACCCCTACAACTATCTCTATGCTTTTTATATTTTTACATTCCGGAAACTTAGGGCAGGCTAAAAATTTTCCGTATCGCCCTACCTTAACCACCATATTAGAACCGCATTTTTCACAAATGACATCACTAACTTCCACTGGAATTTCCACTTTATCTGGGGAACCGCTCGCCTTTTCCAAATCAACCTTGAAATCTTTATAAAAGTTTTTAATAACTTCCTGCCACTGGTTTTTCCCCGAAGCCACCTCATCCAAAGTGTCTTCCATTTTAGCGGTAAAAGATATATCCATAATATCCGGAAAATGCTTCCTAAGCATATCACAAACTATACACCCTAATTTTGTAGGCTTTATCTGCCTACCCTCTTTTTCAGTGTATACCCTTTTTTCCAAAGTTGTTATGGTAGGAACATAAGTAGCCGGTCGCCCTATACCTTTATCTTCCATCTTTTTCACCAAACTTGCCTCAGTATATCTTGCAGGCGGTTTAGTAAACTTTTGTTCCGCTTTTGTGTCCTTGCAGTGGACTACCTCATTCTCAGATAGAGATGGCAACGCTTTCTCATTCTCATCCTCTTTCTCTTTCGGTTGGTAATCTTGATATACTTTGGTGTATCCAGCGAATATAGGAGTTTTGCCTGTTGCTTTGAAAATATAATCATTCGCCTTTATTTCTGCCGAAACACTATCATAGGTTGCAGGTGTCATCTGGCTGGCTAAAAATCTTTCATAAATCATTTTATATAATCGGTATTGGTCAGAAGGAACTTGCGTTTTTATACTGTCTGGGCTTATTTCCAAATTGATAGGTCGGATAGCCTCGTGAGCATCTTGTGCACTCTTTTTACTCTTGTAGAAATTCGGCTTTTTAGGCGCATACTGCTCTCCGAAGTTGGAAATAATAAAGTCTTTTGTTAATTCTTGCATTTGCGGAGAAACACGCACTGAGTCCGTTCGTATATATGTAACAAGCGCCGTTTTGCCCTCACCTAATAACTGAACACCCTCATATAAATTTTGGGCAGATAAACTAGTTCTTTTCAAACTCATTCCTAATTTATTTAAAGCATCTTGTTGCATACTACTAGTAATATACGGCGCAGGCGGATTAGATTTTGTAACACTTTTCTTTATACCAACAACGGTCCAATCTGCACCTTTAATATTTTCTAAAACAGCATCCTTACCCTGTGCATCTGTTATTTTTATTTTTTCCGAACCTTTTGCAAAAAGAGAAGCCGAAAAAGTAAGTTCCTCTCCTTTTTTGTTCAAAAGTGCAGTTATATTCCAATATTCCTCAGGCTTAAACTGCTCAATCTCTCTTTCTCTGTCCACCACCAAAGCCAAAGTTACGGACTGAACACGCCCCGCACTCAGTTTAGGTTGAATCTTTTTACTTATAATAGGAGATAACTTATAACCAACCAAACGGTCTAACACACGCCTTGCTTGCTGTGCATTTACCAGATTTATATCTAAGGCACGCGGATTTTCCAAAGCCTTAGTTATTGCATTCTTTGAAATTTCATTGAACTCTATTCGCAAACTTTCTTCGCAATCCAAATCTAATATGTAAGCAATATGCCAACTGATAGCCTCACCCTCACGGTCTGGGTCAGTCGCTAAATAAATTCGTTCTGCTTTTTCTGCTTTTTGCTTTAACCGCTTGATAATATCCTTTTTATCCGGCATTATCTCATACTTTGGTTCAAAGTTGTTTTCCATATCTATGCCCAAAGTTCTAACCGGCAAGTCACGCGTATGCCCTTTCGTGGCTACAACTTCATATTCTTTACCCAAATATTTTTGTATAGTCTCTCTCTTTCCGACACCCTCTATAATAACCAAATGACTCATTCTTTCCTCCTACTCTACGCCAAAACTTATCTTTATTTTATATGCTCAGTTTTTATTTTTTTATATTTGATAACAATTTATTTCTTTTAATTTTATTACCTTAATTTATTTATATTGCTCTAATTTATTGCCCTAATTCTTTTATGTTAAATTCTTTTGTTATAATTTCTGTCTTTTTAATGTTATTGCTCTACCTACTGTTATCTTCTTAATCCTTATTGGCTTACAATCAATTTTGATTTTCTTGATACTTTTTACCGTTGTCCGCTAAGGCATAAGCAATCAGTCGGATAACACTAAAAATTACTATCTTTTTGATTTTTGTCCGCTAACTTTTATGTTTGCGTTCAAAAAAATTACCCAACCTTACTATTAAACCACGAATTTCCATCCTTGTCAACAAACTGTTTAAGGTTTTTGTATCCAAACTACTTTTTCGCAAAATTTCATCATAATGCAACTTTTCTTCACCTAAAACACCATAAACCAACTGTTCATTCATATCTAACTGAACAGGAACTCGCCTATCTCCTTGCTGTAAAGAAAATTGAGGGAATTGCTCTAAAACATCATTCGGCTCAGTCACACAACAGCCCTGCAAATTTTTTATAAGCCGATTTGTGCCCACGCTTTTCGAACTATTTACTGGGCCGGGCAGTGCGAAAATACTGCGACCGTTATCATTAGCAAAATTAACAGTATGCAAGGCTCCACTTTTATCTCCCGCCTCTGGCACAAAAACCCCTAAGGACAATCCTGCTATTATTCGGTTTCTCAGAACAAAATCGTATTTTTTAAGCGGGGCATTAGGCGGATTTTCACTTATCAGCAAGCCCCCTTTCTCAACTATTTCCTTTGCAAGTTCACTATGAATGCTGGGATAAATATTATTAAGCCCACCGGGCAAAACGGTTATAGTTAAACCGCCTGCTTCTATACAAGCACGCTGAGCACAACCATCTATACCATCTGCCAAACCGCTAACTATCACAAATCCAGCTCTACTCAGTTGCTTAGCAAAAAGTTTGGCTTGTTCCGCTCCATAACGGGAACAGTTGCGGCTTCCTACAATGGCTATACTATCCTTATTTAAAAGGTCTATATTCCCTTTATAATACAAAATGGTAGGGTAGTCAAAAATCTCCCTTAATCTCTGAGGGTATCTTGAATCCTCTACCGTTATGTAGCCTATTCCTACTTTTTGCAATCCAAAAACAAAATCCTCCAAGGCTTCTGAATTGTATATCCGCCCTATCTGCTCTATTTCATTTTCGTTCAATATATTTTTTAACATAACAGGATTAGAAAAAGACTTCCATATGTTTTCAGATGAACCCTTCTCCTCAACCAACTTTAACTGTTTTTTAAGCGGGATTCCCGCCAAAGACATCAATAAAAAACTCTTATCCACACTTCTACCTAAAATTATATTTTTTATCCAAAGACCGATAGCCTATTGCCTCCGAAAGATGTGCTAAACTTATATCTGAACACCCCTCTAAATCTGCAATAGTTCGGGCAACTTTTAAAATTCGATTATGCGCTCTTGCACTTAAAGCCAAACTTTCAAAGGCATTCTCCATTAAATCTTCACATTCTTTATCCAAAACACAATATTTTCGTATCTCAGCATTAGTCATCTTAGCATTGCAAAAATGACGGCTATTCTTGTATCTCTCTAACTGAACATCTCGTGCCTTGTTCACTCTTTTTCTTATTTGCGCACTAGTTTCCTCTACCCTATTCTTACTTACAAGGTCCTCATAGCCTATATCATCTACCTCAATATGTAAATCAATACGATCTAACAAAGGCCCACTCACCTTGCCTAAATATTTCTGTATAGCACTAGGCATACATTTACATTCGCGTTTTAAACTACCATAATTTCCGCAAGGACAGGGATTCATACTTGCTACCATCATAAAAGATGCTGGATATTCCACTGTTAAAGCATTGCGGGCAATAGTTATAACTCCATCCTCCAAAGGCTGTCTTAGCGTTTCAATGGTATGGCGATTATACTCAGGAAGTTCATCCAAAAATAGCACTCCGTTATGGGCTAAACTGATTTCTCCCGGCTTAGCATTTTGTCCGCCACCCGTTAGAGCAATCAGTGTTGCAGTATGATGCGGTGAGCGAAAAGGCCGTTGAGAAATTATCCCCTCGTTCAAATCCAAAGTGCCTGCTATACTATGAATTTTAGTAACCTCTAAGGATTCTTCAAAAGTTAAATCGGGCATAATAGATGGAACACTACGCGCTAACATTGTTTTTCCCGCACCCGGCGGACCAATCATAAGCACATTATGCCCTCCTGCACAAGATATCTCCAAAGCCCTTTTTGCCTGAGGCTGTCCTTTAATATAACAAAAATCATTTGCTAAAATCTCTTCTGAGGAAAAATCGGCAAATTTCTGTTGCCTAATAGGTTGCAAAGGTAAAGAGCCATTCAAAAACCCCGCAACTTGTTTTAAATTTTCTACCGCATACACTTCTATCCCGCCCAAAAAACTTGCCTCAACACTATTTTCAGCCGGAATTATAACCTTTTTACTGCCCAACTTTATAGCAGTTATAAGTGCAGGCATAACTCCGTTTATTCGCCTTACTGAACCATCCAAAGACAGTTCGCCTAAAAAAGCGTATTCCTTTAAATCTTCACAACAGATTTCTTCGGTGCAAACCAACAGAGCAACCGCAATAGGCAAATCATATATAGGACCTTCTTTTTTAACATCAGCAGGCGCAAGGTTTACTGTAACTTTGGTAATGGGAAACTTAAAATTGCTATTCTTTATTGCACTGCGTATTCTTTCCTTGCTCTCCTTTATGCTGGCATCAGGCAATCCTACAATATCAAACTTAGGTAACCCAGCATTCAAATCAGACTCCACCCTAACTTCATATCCCTGTATTCCAACCAAACCTAAACTTTTAACCTTCGCTAACATTTCTTCCCCTTTTGGTGTTATCCGACTGATTGCTTGATATCTTAGTGGACAAGCAATTTAAACTTTGACTTGATTTTGAGCCACTACTATTTGCCCCTTGCTTGAACTACACTTTCATATGATGTATGGTATAAAACAGTAAAATTAAATACCATTTTCATTTTTTACAATACATTCTTTATAGCATAACAAAACCCAAAAAGGCAAGCAATTATGGAATATTTGTTCGGTAAAAGTTTTTATATAAGATAAAATGTTGTGGTGTAAAAGAATATTTTTCTTACCTTATTC
>CAYJAI010000027.1:0-4785 GCA_964368395.1 uncultured Christensenella sp.
GGAATTAAGAAATAGGAATTAATAAGATAAATGTTTTAGTGCAAATTTCGACTTTTTACAAAAAAGATTTGCTTTTTGTCTTTATGATTGCTATTATAACTTATAAAAGGAAAAGGGTATGATAGAGAAAAATAAAGCGGAATTTATAAAAATTTTAGAACAAAATGTTAAGAGAGAGGGAGTGGATAAGTTAGTAGACTGGTTGAGTAAGAGCGATTTTTTCACTGCGCCTGCTAGCGTGCGTTTCCATTCAGATATAGAAGGTGGCTTGTGCTTACACTCTTTGAAGGCCTTTCATAGGTTTGTGAAAATTCTTGAACAGGAGTTTGGTGAAAAGTGGGAAGAAAACCTTTCGCTTGAAAGCGCCACTTTGATAGCCTTGTTGCACGATGTGTGTAAAGTTAACTTTTATAAACAGGATATAAAGAATGTAAAGGTGGATAATGTTTGGGTTCAAAAGCCGTATTGGTCAGTGGATGACCAACTTCCGTATGGGCACGGTGAAAAGTCCGTTTATATTATTAGTGGTTTTATGCGTTTAACGCGTGAAGAAGCGATGGCTATAAACTGGCATATGGGTGGTTTTGATGCGCGGATAAGGGGAGGCAGTCCTTCGTTAAGCGGTGCATTTTATCAATATCCAGTTGCATTATTGTTTCATATCGCCGATTTAGAGGCTACATATTTAGATGAAACTGTGTCAAAATAAATAAAACAAAACATAAAAGCAGGTAAGGGATGCGGTATAACAGATTATACAAAAGAGGTCAGTTAATAGATTTACATATTCATACACAATATTCAGATGGAGTTTATAGTGTTGCTGAATTATTGAAAATAGCCGAACAGCGAGGTTTAGATGTTATTTCATTTACAGACCACGATGTTTTATGTGCCAACTATGAGGTTGATAGTTTAAAGGATAAAGGGGGCTTTTCCGGAAAATATGTGCGAGGTTGTGAGATTGCGGTATCTTATAATGAGAAAAAGTATGAGGTGCTTGCGTATGATTTCGACTTGGAACAACTTGCAAAATTTGAAGTTCTTTCGTGGGAGTATCAGGCTGAATTAGAGCGGGAAAGGATGCGAAAATTGGTAGCGGTAGGGAAAAATTTAGGTTTTAAAGTAACGCCTAATTTAGATTTTGAGATTAAATACCGAACAGCGCATAAATGTTTTTTTGCCGATTTAGCCCGTCACCCAGAAAATAAAATTCTTTATGATAAGTATGGAGTTTCTAGTGGTGATAACTTATATCGCGACCATATGATAAAGCCGGGGTCACTTTTTCATTGTTATAATATTTCAGAAGATATTCCAACTATTGAACTGGTTTGCGACAAAGTTCATAAGGCGGGAGGAGTGGCTGTTTTCGCACACCCGTTTAATGTTTACGGTGAGAAGGACCCTAAACAGTTGGTGAAAGATTTGCATAGCCTAAATATTTTGGACGGCTTTGAGTCAGTCCATAAAAAATTCACCTTAGAAGAAAGTGTGTGGATGTATGGATATTGTATGGAAAACAACCTTCTTGCAACAGCAGGAACAGACTTTCACGGAGATGGTTTTAAGGTGAATGGTGTTCGCTATCAGCCTGAATGTTTGGGATTTAATAAATATTCACAGTTAGAAACCAGATTTCCTATTATCAAAAGAAGAATGGAGGATACATCCATATGAATGAAGTAATTTTTATTGTAGCATTATTATTGTTGGTTTTTTTAATGGGGATAGGGATATTTTACTATGCGCACTTAAAGCAGACTGTGTATAAATTAAAACAGTTGGAAGAGGAAGATAAAGGCTTATTGCATTTCTCAGAAAGTAAGATAATAGAGGTTCCTGTCCGAAAAGAAAAAAGTCCCTTATATGTTTTTAAAGATGGGAAGAGACAATTATTTGTGTTAAAAAAAGGTGAAAAGGAGAAAAAAATATGATTTATATTGCTTGTGACCACGGAGGGTATCCTGCAAAATTGAAAATTAAGGATTTCTTCGCTAAGAAAAAGGTTGAGATTGAAGATTTAGGAACAAACAGCACAGATAGTGTTGACTATCCAGACTTTGCGGAAAAAATGGCAAAATCTGTTCTTGCAAATCCAGACTCAACTGGAATTTTAATTTGCAGAACAGGCATAGGTATGTCTATGGCGGTAAATCGCTTTAAGGGGATTCGCGGTGCGTTGTGTAGGTCGGTTAAAGATGCTTTTTTTGCGCGTTCTCACAACAATGCAAATGTGTTAATTTTATGCGCGGGTGATTGCGGTTGTAGGCGTAAAAAAATTATAAACACCTTTTTCAATACTGAATTTGAGGAAGGAAGGCATACAGCACGAGTGAAGAAGTTGGATGAATTGGGTAAATAATCAAATCCTTATAAAGCAAGGATGTGTCCTATATTAACTCTCAAAATGGAGTTATGCTATTGTTTATTTAAGAGGCATTCTCAATGTTGCTTAATTCTCTCTTAAATTTCAAATTGAGTTATGTTATTGTCTAAATATTATTTAATGGTTTTAAAATAGTTATTATTGTAAAACTTAATTTATGATTTAAAATAAATTTTCTTAAAAATAATTGTTAATTTGCAATTTTAAAATACAGGTTAACATAAAAAACAATTATTTAATTTATGGCTTGAAATAAAGTTTAACATAAAAATTTAAAAATATTATCTAATTTGTGCTTTCAAAGCAGTCTTCTTATACAAAACTTATTTTTTTTTGCGGTCGGATTTATCCGACCTTTTTTATATTGTTTCGGATTATTTTCTTATAGGTTTAAAAACAAAAAGTGTTTTATTCTATTTTGCAGGGCTTGGACATATATATAAAAAAAGAGGTTGAGAAATGAGTAAAAAAATTGGTATTTATTGTGTGTGTGCGTTGCTTTTTTTCGGATTGATGTTTTCAGGGTGTTCTAGCGATATGTTGTCAATCAGTAAAGGCAAAATATCTGATGTTCGAAATAATTATTTTCAGGGGCAGACAGATAATTGGTATGTTTCCTTTTCATCCGGAGTGAGAGAATCGCCTTATGTTTTGGATGGTGTTAGCCGTGATAAAGTGGAGTTCGGCGTGGTTACCATAATGCCTAAAAATGCCCAAAAGCAAAAGAGTTTCACTTATATAGTAGGGGTGAATGATTTGGAGTATAGCGGTGAGTTTGAAGCCTGTCCTTTTGATGAAAGTTATGCTGGCGATATAGCGAAACAGGTTGCGGATGATGCGGTTATCTTTGTAACCATAACGGATGGCGGAAAAGAAGAAGTTGCAAATATGACTTGCGTATCCTGTGGCTTTGCTGTAAGTGCCGAAAAGGCGTTGGAGTTTGCAGTTAATGAGGTGGGAACTGAACTTCAAGAGTTGAAAAAGAATCAAGATTTTGAAGTGTATATCAAGATTGTTGCGGATATAACTCAGGTGGTAGAGGGGAAATATTGGTTTGTTATGTTCCTTTGCGAAAGTGGCGACAGTATCAATGTTCTGATAAATCCAACAACAGGTGAGTGCGAGATTAAAAAAATCGGATAAAAGAAGTTTAAAGACTGTTTTAAGGTATTAGGTAAATACTAATATGCAGTTGACACTTGCGCAGTGGTGGGTTATTTTTCGTGGTATTGTTCTGTTCTTTATATTAAAGGAATGATTTAGTTTTGCAAATTATGATTTTATACGCACATTTTAATAGCCTGTTTAATAGTATGACTATGTGGGGAAGAGATACAAAAGATTGTAAAAACCAAAGATAAATATATAAATACATAAAAATATAGTATTTAGAACTACCAATAGAATAGTTAAGGAGGACCAAAAGATGTTCGATAAATTATTTGGTGGAATGGATAATTGTGGCTTCGGTGGGAATAAACCAAAGAATTCGAGTTGTGATGTACTTACCATTTTAGTAATCATATATGTTCTTATGAATTGCGGTATTTTCAACTGTGGTTTAGACCTTTGCACAATTTTAATTTTGTTATTGTTTTTCTGTTGTTGTTACAGCAAAAAGAAAACACACAACCATTGCGGAGGCTGTTAATCCAGCGATACAGCAGTTTTCCAACTGAGTAGACACTCCTTATTTATAAGGGGTGTTTTTTGTTTACTATAAACTTAGGTTTTTTGTTTACAATCTCTTTTTTTGTATGGATAAGTTTTTGTAACTTATTTATATACATAAGTATTTTTGTTTTTTATTCGCTATAAACTCAGACTGTTTTTACAGCCTCTATTTATAGAGAGATAAACGCTCTTTTACAATAGAGGGTATTTTTAAATTGATTTCAACCCAGCCTTTTTGTATAGCCTTTTTCTTTTAAAGATAAACTTATCTTTTGATAACCTATTTATAGATGTAGGTATCTTTTAATAGTTTTTTCGTAGAAATATACAATCTTTATCAAAGATGTTTCCTAAATTTCCATATCCTTTTTTAGAGATATAAACCTCTCTTATTCCTTTTTACAAAATTCGACATTTTTACTTAGCATAAATATATTTTATATTCAAAAAATATCAATGTCCAGAAAAGAGTTTTTTGACAAAACACAGCAATATTCGTTGACAAACAAGCGCGAATGGGATAAAATGTTTGTATTATAAAGTTTTGATTTAAGGAGCATTAAATGACAAGTAAAGCAATAAAGAGATTTTCATTAAAAACGATAATTATCGCAATGATAATTACAATAGCAATGAGTTTTGGTATTCCTTCCAGCGTTTTTGCATCTCCCAGTTCTAGTAGCAATGTTGGAGAAACTTTAAAACTGGGAACTTCTTCGTAT
>CAYJAI010000027.1:4885-6088 GCA_964368395.1 uncultured Christensenella sp.
AATTACCGCTAAGCCAGTAAGTGCGGGAAATAGCCAGTGTGAAGTGGTGATGGTGGCAGAAGTTCCTAACACCACTTATTCTGCTCGACTTTATTTGATAGGGGATATGAAAAACTATCAAGCAACTTATGTTTTGACCAGTTTAGGAGAAGTGGTAACCAAAACCAATGTTGATGTGGTTATAGATTCATATTCACCAACTTTTTCGTGGTTGGACAACTCACAGCAAATCATTCCTACACAATTAAACCGTTCCACCTCAGATAAAGAGGCGAAAATTGTTTTCCCTTATCCATATATATATGGGTTGGATAGCGAAACGCCAATAAATGTAAAAACTGAGAATAATGGCACAGAAGCAACAACAGAAGATGACTATGAAACACCTAAGGATGCTACTGGATTGAAAGTGACTTTGGTAGGACCTAATGGTGCAAATCTTTCTGATTTTGGCAAAAATACAGAAAGCGGATACTATGAGTGGACTATTCCAACAGCAAAGGAAGATGCTCCGGCTGGTTTGTATACAGTTACTTATAGCTATTCTGCGGATAATTCATATTCAGTTAAGAAAGAATGGACCTTTGAAATTATTACAGATGAAATAGAAACGAGTTTATCCATAAGTGGATATAAAGATGGAAGCGGTTCGGCATCAGTGCCTTCTTTGATGAGTCTTTATGTAGAAACAACTTTCCCTACTCCAACAGTAATAAATACAAAAGCAAGCAATGCTGAGGTAGATGTATGGACTGAAATATCTCTTAAATGTGTTCCTACTGATACTGATAAATATGGCAGTGAAATTATTTATGATATAACAAATTCTCCTTCTTTAAGAGAGTTGAAGTTTACACCTACGGTGGCGGGCAAATACACCTTAACCTACAAAGTTAGTGACTTTTTTGGCAATACCAGAGAGTATCAAGGTAGTGTAAACGGCATTACAGCCTCTAAGTCTCCTGCAAGTGGTTCTGGTTATATTGTTGCGGGATATTCGGTAGAAGATATTTCGGAAATGACTGAAAAAGCAGAAAAGGGAACCCTTCAAACGGTTGAGGATAGCATTCCTTCCATAGTAGCAAAGGGTTCAACTTGGGCTATTCCTGCTTTGTTTGGAATAGATAAGGCGAACGAATATGATGAATTGAATTTTAGCAGAACAGTAACTTTTACTGAGGAAGGCAAGACGCATACTGTAAC
>CAYJAI010000027.1:6188-8065 GCA_964368395.1 uncultured Christensenella sp.
GGAATGGTTTGATGATACTGATGATACTCAGTTCAAAACTTTCAAGACAGGCGATACAATAACATTACCTACCGTTTTGTTCGAGGATACCAATCCAAACCTTCAAGTTTATGCTGTTGTTACCTGTAATGATAAAGCGATAACAGGCGGAACCTTTTCACAATATAGCGGAAATGTAAAACGAGTTTCATTAGGTGGCGAAACTTTTATAGCAATTTTAGCAGGTGATTATACAGTAACTTATACAGCAACTGATGTTAATGGTAATAAAAGTATAACTTCATTTATCTTCAAAGTAGACGGACCTCAAATCCCTATTGTTACACTAGGAACGTTTAATACTTCGTATGAGTATGGAACAGAAATTGACCTAACCAATGTTTCAATTACTATAAACACTGTGGAAGTAAATGATATTGTAGACAATATGATAACCAACCTTCCAAGCAGTTATAGTGAAGAGCAGATGGTGGGCAAAATCGAACAAATGATTGCAAATGCACAAGCATCTGGTGCAAGTTATGAGGAAGATAAAGTAAATCATGGTAATATTATTGAATCTTTGGTTGTTCAAATTAACGGTGATACTGCAAATATCATTGCAGAACCGGGGAAAATTGTTGCAGGACAAAGTGGTAAAGTCACTCTTAAATATTGGGCTATAAGTGCAACAGGTGAGTTTAACCCGACACCGCAAACAGTGACTTTTAGCACACAGGATACTGTAAAACCAGTGTTGATAGTAAATGATGGTTTTATAAGCGTATTCCCAGAATATGACTCATCCGACGATGCAGAGGCGGAAGTTAACAAAGTTAAAATTCCTAATGCCACTGCTACCGATTTATCTGGCATTCAAGAAGTAAAGATTACTGCAAAGTATGAAAGCGAGACAAAAGATTTAGAGATAATAGAGTATGCCGAAGACAGTGATGAATTTTCAGATGGCTACTATGGTTACTTTATAGCGAACAAGCACGGGCAGGTGGTAGTAACCTATACCGCGACAGATAATTCCAGTAACGCAAATACAACCACAACAACACATACAATAGGTGTAGGTGATATAAGTGCTCCTCAGATATCCATAGTATATTTACAGGACTCACTTCAAAAAGCATATAAATTAAATGATAGTTTAGAGATTGATTTGACAAAATTAGTTGTTACAGATGAAGAAAGTTTAGCAGTTAAAAATGTAGATGTTACGGTGACTTTGGATGGAGTGGATATAACAGGAGAGGATATTTCAGAGAGTGATGCAGGAAAGATGATTTACAAATTAGACAAAACAGGAACTTATGTTATCACATTTGACATAGAAGATACCGCAGGCAATGCAGCGACTCCAAAGACTATAACTATAACAGTTGCTTCGGAAATCTCAGAGAATACTGTGTCTGCTACTGTTTGGGGAACTATATTGATTATTGCTGCACTGTTGATTATTGGATTGATTATTTACTTCTTTATAAAGCCAACTAAGGTGGCAAAAATAACCAAATCTGAAAGCAATAAGGATGATGGCAAGAAGGAAAAGAAAGATAAAATACAAGTATAAATTCAGTCTTGTTAAAACAAGTAAATCCGAAAGCAATTAAGGGCGATAAGAAAAAGGTAAGAAAGACAAAATGTAGGTGTAAAATCATACTTAACGGCTAAACAAATAAACATCAAGCAAAGAATAAGATAAAATAAAAAAGCATCACAATAAAGTGGTGCTTTTTTGTAAGGTTTAAAATCAATTAAAGATTCTCAGACATCAAGCAAATCAAACCGCAAGCAAAGAGTAAGATACCTTTTCCTACGATGTTCTCAGACCGCAAGCAAAGAGCAAGATACCTTTCCTACGCAAAAAGTCGTTAATTCTCAGACCG
>CAYJAI010000027.1:8165-11754 GCA_964368395.1 uncultured Christensenella sp.
TCTCAGACCGCAAGCAAAGAGTAAGATACCTTTTCCTACGAAAAAAGGTTATATATATTTAAAAGACAGGTATCAACACCTGTCTTTTAAAATGTTCTATTAAAGTCCATATACTTTTTAATGCTCTTAATTTAATACTAGTTGGGTTTTTTAGTTGTTTAATTATCTAAAAGTTGAACTTTCTATTTACGCTTAGTTATTTTATTGCCTTTTAAATCTTGTTTTCTAACTCGTTGTTCTTCAAGTGTTATTTGTCTCTTCTCCTCTTCAAGTAAATCAATATCTGTCTTTATAGATGCAATATTATTTTCCAGTTGTTCCACTGTTCTATCAAAGTCCATATACTTTTTATTTGGTGCTTCTAATTTGATACTGCTATCTTGTTTTGTAATTTCTTTTGCTGTTTCGTATGCTTCCATTTGCTTTTTATGCTCTATTTTCTCTTCTCGTAAATACTCTTGTGTCTGTGCTAACTCTTCGTTTAACAACTTCAATCTGTGCAGGACAGATGCCTTGTAGTTTCTATGGTCTAAGTCTTTCAATAAAGTTGAGGAACGGTCATAGTTGCTGGTAACCTTTACTTTTAATGGTCGTTTTTCGCGATACTTCCTAAAAGAATATCCCGCTATTGCTATAATTACACCGACAGCAATTATCACGGTTGGTATGGATAACCAAGCCAAACTTTCAGAGTAGGTAGCACTTCCTTCGGGTGTCTTTTCATCTTCGGGAAGGGTAGTGTTCACTATGGATACAATTCGGTCTTTTTTATCTTGATTTTCAGAGTCAGCGTTTAATGTAAGATTGTATTCATCTTCGGACATACTCAAAACTGTTATATCATCAAAGAAAGCATATCCGCTTGTCCAACCATTTTCACTGCCTAGCCCAAGTAACAATGCCATATCTATTGCATCAGTGGTATTAATGTAGTGTATATATTCCATCCATCCTGAATCACTTGCGCCAAAAGTTCCACCTGTATTTATACCTGTAAAAGATTGGTCAAGCCCTTCTATAATGATGCTAGCCCCATAAGGAACAACGGTATCATCTATTGTTTGCTGGTTGGTTGTCTCTTGTGCTAATCCTACCGTTTTCACCCACACAGATACCCTATAATATGAACTAGCAGATAGGGGAATAGATAACTTGTTGGTCATTGCATAATAGTTATCCGAAGTGGAATGAATCATTAAAAACTCACGGTTTATATCTGAATTAACGCGCTTGTTCAACAGTGTTCGGTCAATATTGTCTTTGGTAATCACTCCTGCTGATATGTCCTCATCACTAAGTTTTTTGGTCATTTCATTTTCATCTGTTTGTGTTGCTTTTACTTCGCCTTTCCAGTAAAGCGCGCCATAGGGTAGGGCGTTAGGGTCTTTCCCAGCCGAACCCGAGTTGTCGTATTGCCCGAAAGTGTCTGAGTAATATGCAGAAGCGCCTTCGCTTGTTTGAGTTAAGTTTGCTACCTTAGTGGTTTTGGTTTGAGTTATAGTGCTTAATGAACCAGACTTCGTTTCATCATAAGTGTCCCATAAACAATTATCAAAATATGCCCAACCAGATGCTGTTTTGTTTTCTCTACCAAAACTTATACTAACATTTAATGTTTGAGCGTTCCCGTAATTTTTAAAGAATATAGCATAGTCTTGCCAACTGCCCTCGGTATTTATATCTAAAAATTGAGCAAGGATAACTCCGGATGAATTCTTTATATATATGTTTACACCGCCCGAAGATGAGCGCACATCGGTATAAATTTTAATATCAAACTTATAAGCGGTGTTCGCACTTGCTGAAATGCTGGATGTTGAAGTGTAAGTTTGAGTGGTTGCTATGCCGTTGTTTATCATTAAAACATTATTAGAAGAATTGTCTGTTGTCGGGTTTTGAGCATCTCCAAAATTCTTTTTATTTGCCTCAAATAAATTTAAATCTAAGTTTACAATCCCGTGAGCATTTGCAGTATGAGTTACACCTCCGTATGTCCAACCAGATACGGATAAAGGATAACTTACATTTCGGTCAATGTTTTCGGCTATGTTAAAATAACCGTTAGCAATGGTCATAGTATTAGTCGGGTTAAGGTTTAACGCAGTATAGGTTATCCCTAAACTACTAGCATTATCACGATCACTACTGGATGCTTTTTGAGAAGTTATGTTATCAAAGAAAATATATTCTGCGGAAGTGTTGTTTGAACTGCTCAGCCCTAATGTTAAAGTTAGGGTAGCATCTCCTAAGGAGTTGCCTGTCACGAAAAATATATATTCTTTCCAGTCATTTGTTGTTTTGCTAGCGCTGGTGCTTGGTGAAGTTATGGATACTTCGTCGTAAGTGTTGCCGTTTACTTTTCCAACAGGAGATAGTTTTGCTATCAATGAACTTGCATTTGTTTTCGCCCAAAAACTAATTCTATAAACGGTGTGTTGTTTAACTGTGAATTCCTTTGAGGTAACTGAGCCTGATGTTTTGCCATTTTTGTTGGCAGTATTATATACCATTAAGACATTATTGTCACCACTTCTAGCATTGGTCAAAGGTGCTGGAACAGTGTTGTTTTCCTGATATGTTTGTGCGTTTGCTTTATATATAAAAGAAGAACCCTTTATTGTCCAACTTTCATTCAAACTTCCTGAGTCAGTAAAATCACCATCTGCAATAAAACCATCACCTGCGGTTATGTTGTCATATTTTAAATCAACCACACTGTTCATAGTGTATGAGGGGTAATTGCTTGTTTTATCTTGTGAATCAAAATAAGTTTTTGAATGTTTTACTAATTTTATATTATCAAAGAAAACATAGCCAGAAGATTTTTCAGCACTTAATGAACCTGTCTGCCTTGCAGGAGAACCTAAATATAAGCCGATTTGTGCGCTTGAACTATTTGCTTGATTGGTGGAAACCCAAAAGGTTGCCCTTGCCCAGTTGCCACTAGTTTCCATACCTAAAAATGCGGTTTCGCTCTTAGTGTTAAAATCCTCACCTATTAGGCATATGGAAGCGGTAGGGGAGTCCTTTGTTCCAGTATAATAACTTACCGTTATAGAGTAATAACTATTTGCATCTAAGGTAAAAGAACCGCTCTGATATCCAAAAGTGTTTTCAGTATCTGAGTTTATCATCAATACATTAGAGTTATTGTCGCTACTCATTGATTCTAAATATGGAGAATCTTTTGCGCCTAAGTTATAATTAGTATAGTTTGCATTAAAAGATGAAGGGGATATGTTTATGACACCTATATACATATTTCGGTTGGCTGTTCCATCTTTTGTCCAGTTGCTGGGTGTTTTTATGTTGGTATTACCTGTGTAGTTGGTAGGTAAATTGGATTGCACAGCGCTTGCCCCGCTAGTTGTGGATGCAAAATTATAGTTGGAAATATTGCTATACAAAGTTTCAGAATCTGAACCTTGGTTGCTTGCGTGTATTACTATTCCATTACCCATAAAATTAAACTGACTAAAAAAAACAGCGTTTTGTGTTAAGAAGAAAGATAGGATAATTAGAACGCATAGAAAAATTTTATTGCTAATATTTTTAAATTTTGTCATTATTTCACCTTTTAGTAAATATC
>CAYJAI010000028.1:0-11241 GCA_964368395.1 uncultured Christensenella sp.
GAGTATGAGCAATTTAAAATTTGGCTTGATTTGATCTATCACTTCTTTTTCCCTTTGCTTATATAAGGTTTTAACTGTTTTTTGATGCTGTGTTTCCAAAGGAAATAAATAAAATCAAGTAAAACAAAAATAAAGCAATTATCTTAAAGGGAAAATGATTGTAATTTAGTTGAAAATAAGGGAAAAGATAAAATAATAAATTATTAAAAGGGACTCCATTAAGTTGACAGTTATTAAAAGTTTATGCTAAAATTATTCAAATTCTTTGGAGGTAAAAAAATGGCAAAAATAGAACAGTTAAATCAGTTATTAGCAGACTTGAATGTTTTTTACAGAAAACTACAAAATTATCACTGGTATGTAAAAGGCGAAGATTTTTTTGAGGCTCACGCTAAACTTGAAGAGTATTACGACCAAATAAATGGACAGGTGGATGAGATTGCGGAGTTGGTTTTAATGCTGGGAGAGAACCCACTTGCACGAATGAAAGATTATTTAGAAAAGGCAAAAATTGAAGAGGCAAACAACGAGAAAGTTTCTTCCAAAGTTGCTTTTACTAATGTTTTAAAAGATTTTGAGTATTTATTAAAATCAGCAAAAAGTATTAAAGAAATTGCAGATGGAGAGTCAGACTTTTTAACATCCGCAATGATGGATGAACTTATTGCAAGTTATACCAAAAATATCTGGATGATTAAACAGAGTAAAGATTAAATCCTTTAAGTTTTAAAGATTATTTGGTTTTGTTGTCATCGGACTATTTGTTTGACTAAGATATCAAGTAAAAATCTAATAGTAAACAAAGAGTTATAGTATAAAAAACAAAATAGTATAGTAAAGTTGACCATAACAACACGAAGAGGTTGATAAGGAAATTCTTTGCTTTGGCAATAATAGGTTTATGAAAATTATATACTATGGCAAGAAGAAGATGATATAAATTCTTCACTAAGACAAGAAGAAGATGATATGAATTCTTAACTAAGACAAGAAGAAATTGATATGAATTCTTAACTAAGACAAGAAGGAAATTGATTAGAAATTATATATCATAACAAAAATAAAACTAAAAGTGAGCATTTGCTCACTTTTAGTTTTTTCATATTTTCCAGCATTATGTATTTTTCATATTTTAGTGTTATGTATTTATCTTTTCCCTTCTATTTCCTACCTTATTTTCCAGTTTTACCTTTTTTCATTTTTCAGTTTTACCTCTTTTTTCATATTTCAGTGTTATCTTTTTTTCATATTTTAGTGTTATCCGAATTTTTGCTTGATGTTAAGGGAGAAACGACTGGAACGGTCAGATACTGGTAGAGCAGAAAATAATTAACTTCTACTTTGATAAAGTAGAGGTTTTAATCTTACAGTCCGTAACACAAAATCTTGCAAGATAGGCTTTACTCAATTTTCCGTTTTATTTTTGCTTTACTTTTGTTTTTTGCACTCACAAGTATGTTTATGGTTCTTAGTTTCACAGCCACATTTTTGGCATTTCTCCATATTGATAGTGCCCTTTGCTAAACTGTTATCCTCAGCAATATTACCGCGTGTCGCTCTTAGGCTACCCCCTGTCCAAACCATAACAATCGCCAAAACAACGCCCACTAATCCTGCCATAGACATAATAGAACCGCCCACTATTTGAAGAACTATACTTAGGACATCCGCATCTACTATTGCATTTGCTCCGCTAACAATTAAAGCAATACCACCTGCCAAAATGCCGATAGACACTACCAGTACTATAATACTTAACCAAATTAACTGTTTCTTACCTTTTTCAATTCTGTTCATATTTATCTCCTTTTTTATATGAAAAATTTTATGTGCAACCTGTTTTTTGCTTTCTTTTTGGTATTATCAATCCCCGTCCTATAATACAATCTTTTTCTGGTATTTCAAGCCTGTTCAAATTGCTTGTAAGACATCTAGCAAAGTTTTCAAACTCTTTTTCGCTCATATTCTCTAACTTATTCAAGTTGCTTGTCCTATAAGACAATCTTTTTCTGGTATTTCAAGCCCGTTCAAGTTGCTTGTAGGAAATCTAGCAAAGAGTAAGATAAAATTATTTTCAACCATCAAGCCACGGTTAAAAAAGACAATAGAGTAACGCCGGCTACAAACCCTAAAACCATTAAAATGACCAAACATACTTTCCACGGGCTGATAGGCAATCCATCGCCTATTTTGCCCGTTTGTCCGTTCATATATGTGCGATAAGGCTTGTTTTTATATTGATATTCAAACTGATAAATAGGCACTAATTTATAATCAAACTTTTCCTCACTAAAAATTGGAACCATATAAAAGGATACTATTTTATTATAGTTATAACCCTCTAAAATTTCCTGTTTGATACGCTGTTTCATATTCTCTAACGCCTGTTTGTAGCATTCCTCAAAGGCTGTTTCAAAGTGCTCAACAACATATCCACGGATGAAGTTCTCATCAAACTTGTAAGCCTCACTCATATTATACGGCAAAATTTTACTCATTTGTTTTTGGTTTATCTGCGAACTGGTTTCTATCAATACATCTTTTAGAGATACTTGCTTAATTCCGCTTATATTAAAGTCATACGCATTAACAGAGAGAGGGTGGTTTGAGTTGGCTTGGGACACTTCATCGCGACTCAATATTCCGCTATATTCGGTAGAACTGTTGGCATCAAAGGAAAATGTTGGGATATATATGCCACGAATTTTGTTGGCGGGTATTTGCTTTTTAAAGGCACGCGGAACAAAAAACTTTCTTTTCACCTTTTCCCTAAAACGCTCACCCGCTCCGATTTCATCAAACTTAAAAGGAATAATAGCATCTGGAACAAACCCGGGTAAAGATTTGGTTTCCGAAACATATGAACTACCACAATATGCGCAAATACCCGAATATTCTAAACGGTTCAAAATAACCTCAGCACCACAGGTTTTGCACTTCAATACCTTGTTTTCTTGTGACCATTTCTTATATCCCTCAAAAGAGGTTGGTTTGTCCGCTATGTTATGCTTGCTATGCTTTTTATTTTTTGCAAAAGAATGAATCCGACCACATTTAGAACACTTTAACCCCTGTTTTTTCGGGGAAAAAACCAAGCCGCCCCCACAACCAACGCATTTAACTAAGGAACTTTTTAAGGTTTTCTTTTTTTCCATTATTTAGCCTTTTCTCCACACTCCGAACAAAATTTTGTTTTTGTGTTCAAATCCGCACCGCATTTAGCGCATTTCTTAGATAAGGATGCTCCGCAGTTTGAGCAGAATTTATCTTTTGCTCCTACCTCAGCATTACATTTAGTGCAGAGCGTTTTTTCTTTCTTTTCTGTTTTCTTTTTAGGTTTGTTTTCAGTAGTCAACGCTCCGCTAAACATTTGCCCCATAGCCATTCCAGCGCCCAGCCCTACACCCATACCTGCAAGATTGCCCCCACTTTCATTTTGAGCAGCATCGCGTAAAGCCTTTGCTGCTTGATACTGAGTGAAAGTTCCCATTTTATCTTCCATAACACCTATTTGAGTGCGTTCATCCAGTGCTTTTTCCACCTCATCTGGAAGAGATATGTTTTCAATAACCATAGAAGATAATTTCAGCCCAAGGTTAGCGAATTCAGTCTGTGAGCAGTCCAAAATAGTTTGTGAAAACTCTTTATAGTTAGCGGCTAAATCAAGGGCGGAAATTTTACTTTCCGCAATAGCATCACTAAATCCCTGAACTAATAAAGGTTTAAGTTGGTCAGCGATATCCTCTACTTTATAAATCTCATTTGAGCCAAAAACTTCTTTCATAAACTTTTTCGCATCATCTACTTTGTATGCGTAAACACCGAAAGCGCGAAGTCTGACATTCCCGAACTCAGAATCGCGCATCATAACCGGATTCTGTGTTCCCCATTTCTGCCCTACAAATTGCTTAGTGCTAACAAAATAAATTTCTGCTTTTATAGGCGAATTAAACCCGGTTGGCAAGGATAGAAGTTTTGTTAAAAAAGGAATGTTTTCACTTGCTAACTTATAAGTTCCCGGAGCGAAAATATCTGCAATCTGCCCTTTATGAACAAATAGAGCCACCTGACTAGGGCGGACAACTAAGGTAGAACTATTCATTATTTCATCACGAGTAGTTAACGGAAAGCGGTATACCAAAGTATTTTTGGTATTATCTTTCCACTCTATAACATCTAAAAGTTGTTTTTTAATCCTCTTAAATAAACCCATTTTACACCTCTTTTTTATTGTATCATCTCAAAGAAAATAATGTCAATTAAATTAACTAAGATACTGGTTAAGTTGTAAATTATACTCTCCAAACATTTATAGAGAATAAAATATAATGAATTTTTATATTTACTTTTTCTCTTTTTTTCTTTTTTATTATTAAATTAAAATAAATAATAAAGTTTCTTTTTTTTGTTGTGTTTTTATAGGGTATATGTTATAATATCGCTAATAAAAGGTGAGCCTTAAAAGGTGAATCTTAAAACATTTTTCACATTGATGACATAAATTATTCTGAAACAAAAAAGGGGGACGCTATGTTAATAAGAGAGGGAAGGAAGAATTCTTATTTGGCAGGGGGAGTTCTACAAATAATTCTGGGTTTACTGTTAGGCTTTTTATTTATGCCTACAATGCTAGCCGCGTTCGGAGTGGATGTGGGTGGATGGTCTGAGATGGTAGAGGGGATTGTGAGTTCAGATGCGGCTCCTGTCCTATTTGCTATGACAAACTTTTTAGCGCTGGCTATGCTTTTGATAAATTTCCTTGCTTTGTTTGCTCGCCGAAGTCTAAGTTCAACCTTTTTTAAACTATCTAGTTTGTTAACTATTTTCTTACTTGCTGTTGTAGGATTACGATTTGGAATTGCTCAAATAAGTGGAGAAATGCCTGCCTTTCTTGATTTCTTAACAGAAGAAGGGCTTCGCTGGGCTTTGATTGTTTCTAGTGCGGTATGCTTAATTCTAGGGTTTGTGTTTCAGTTCTCTTTTAGCAGAAATAACCCAAACAAAGCAACCACTTACCAAATGGCAAAAGCCTTGCTTTGGCTTTGGTTTGCTATCTTTAACTTTTTAATATTACCTTCATCCACATCAGAGATTTTGGTTGCACTGTTTGCTTATCCTGCATTTTTTGCTTGGTATTTCATTATAATGGGGATATGGCAATTATTTTCTAGTGCACGCTTGATTGACCCGTCACAAGGTAGCGCTTTCGGAACATATCCGACCTATCCAAATTACGGGCCACAACCTCAATATCCGCCTGCACCTCCGCAACAATATGGACAACACCCATATGCACCACCTTATCCTCCATATCCAAACCAATACTATGGGCCAAGACAGGGTATGAGTTCGGAAGATAAAACAAAGATGGCAACAAGTGGAGATAAAAAAGAATCTGTTGCCAGTGCGGTTAATCGCCCTACCGGAGCAAGGGGCACAACTCCAAATGTTCAGCAAACAGGTTCGGGAAGAGCGGGCACAACTCCAAATGTTCAGCGAACAAGTGCTGGAACAAGTGTGGACACAAAAAGGACTGCTCCTATGCGACCTACTGCGCCTGTTGCTAAACCAACAGAGCCAAAGTCAGTTAAAACTGAGCAGACACAAGCGGTTAAGCCTCATCCAAAAATGCCAGCCAAATTACCGCCAAAGTTGCCACAGGGTTTGCCTCAAAAATTACCGCCAAAACTTGCTGAGAAAAAAGGTTTTATAAAGCCGAATGACCCATCTGAAAAAGAAGAGTCAGATAAGGAAACAGATAAATAAAAAAATAAAGTGTGAATTAAGTTCACACTTTTTCTTTGTAAGTGCAGTGGAAAACAAGCGCGGTATAGGCTATTTTGTTGAAGCAAAAAATGACTTGTAAATTTATTTAACTGCTAGTTTATTTGTAATTTTTAATGGTGAGTGCAAGATGACAGTATTGTGTCCATAAGTTTGCATTTGAAATGGTGAGCGAAAAATAAAGTTGTATATTGCTTTTAGCCGATAAGTTGTTAGTGTCTGATATGGTGTAAGGTGACTTTGTGCGTTGTGCCTAAATGCTAAATTTTAATTTGTTTGTATTTTAGCAACTTGCAAGAGGTTTCAAATAGGACACAAAAGGTAGTGATTAAACCAAAGTTCTACTTGTTTGTTCTCTAATATAAAGTAAACATTAAAATGAAAGTAAAAAGACAGTGGGTAAAAAATACCTCAAAGATTAGGTTGAAAGCAAAAGTGTTGCTTTTCGCGGTTAGCACAGTTGAGATTTATTTTTCATATATAACTTTATGAATTTTTGGGAAAATTATATTGAACAACTTACACAGTTAGAGCGATTAGGCGCTAGTGTTTTTTGTATAGGAAATAGCACGCTTGGTCGACCTATTTTTTGTGTTCGAGTTGGTAATGGTAAGAAGAAAATTATAGCACAATACGCTATTCACGCACGAGAGCACATTACATATCATTTGGCAATTCTGCATATAAAAAAGTTGTTACGGGAAAAGATTCAAGCCTCTGTTTTTATACTGCCCATTACCAACCCTGATGGCGTATGTTTGGCGGTAGAGGGGCTGGATAGTGTGCGAAAGATAAATGATGATTTGTCCATCACAACAGGACATTTTCCTTTCTGTCCGCACATCAAGGAACTAACCCCTTTAAGGATAAAAAATATTAAAAAATTCCTTTTGCATATTAACAAAAGCAAAGATTTTTCGCTATGGAAAGCCAACATAAATGCGGTAGACTTGAATGTTAATTTTGATGCAAAATGGGGGCAGGGCAAACAAAATGTATACACTCCTAATAGTGAGAATTTTATAGGAAAATTTCCTGAAAGTGAACCTGAAACAAAAACACTGGTTAATTTTACACGAGTTATCCATCCAGATATGAGTATAAGTTATCATAGCAAAGGGGAGGTTTTGTTCTATCGTTTTGGCCAGCAGGGAGCGCAATTAAAAAGGGATAAAAAGATAGCCTCTGCTATTCGTGATTTAACCGGATATCCTATTAAGACAGCGCACCGAAGTGTGGGCGGTTATAAAGATTGGTGTATTCAGCGAATGGGGATACCCTCACTCACCATAGAGGTGGGAGCAAGTCATTTATCTCACCCTATAAGCAAGGTTGCTTTGCCTGAAATTTGGGCGCAGAACCGCAATGTTATATCAAAATCAGTTGCACTTTTAGAGGATTTTGATATATAATATCTTTTGAGGTGACTGGGTGGATAAAAAATTTATGCAAGAGGCGTTGAAAGAGGCTAATAGAGCCAGGCTAAAAGATGAAGTGCCAGTCGGAGCAGTTTTAGTTAAGGAAAATAAAATTATTGCACGAGGGCATAACATAAAAAACTTAAAGAACAATGCTTTGCTTCACGCCGAGATTATAGTGCTGGATAAAACTATGAAAAAGCTACAAGATTGGCACTTGCAGGATTGCACTTTGTATGTGACACTTGAACCTTGTCCTATGTGTGCTGGTGCGTGTATAAATTCACGAGTGGGTAGGGTTGTATTCGGGGCGGAAGATAAAAAAGCAGGATGTTTTGGTAGCGTGTATAACTTTGCGGAAGGTAAACGCTTCAATCATAAACCGCAAATCACTAAGGGTATTTTGCCCGAAGAGTGCGGAAGGATTTTGACAGAATATTTCAAAGCAAAAAGGAAAGGTAAGTAAAATGGAAATTAGGACAACAGAAAGAGATTTGTTTGGTAGCGTAGAAAGTTTGTTGGAGAGTATACAAAGAGAGCCGGTAGACAGTGATGTAGCCGTTATTCTTTTAAAGATACACAATCCCGCTTTACAAACAGATACAAAAAGTTACAATCTTTCCCTCTTCGGAAAAAAGTTGATTGAATGGGTTAAACTTGCTTTTGACCAGTGTCCTATAACTGAGGTTGAATGTGATATGAGTGCGGATATAATTTCCACCATCCGACCGCATTTGCAAGATAAAAAGTGGACCGCTGTTTTTTATGCGGATACTCCTCTTTTACAGCGCAGGACTTTTTTGAATATTTTAGACTGGGTGCAGACTAAAAGAATGAATGTGTGCAAGTTGGATAGAGGCTGGGTTTTTGTTACCGACTATATCAAACAGGCTGAACGAATTTTTGCCACCACTGAACAGCGCGATTTTGGTAAAGAGGATTTTCTAACAGTGTTTAATATGCAACAATTAGAAAATGCCGGACAAGTTTTACATCAGAGAATTTTAAACTATCATCAGCAGAATGGAGTTCAGTTTTTGGATAAAAATACCACCTTTGTAGATGCTGATGTTACCATAGGTAAGAATGTGGTTATATATCCTAATAACTTTATAACAGGCTCAACAGTTATCCGTGATAATGTCCAGATAGGACCTTTTTGCACTATAAAATCTAGTAAAATAGGCAAGGATATAAAACTGAATAGTGTGTATATTGAAAATAGTGAAATAGCAGATAATGCTTCCGTTCTTCCTTATACCACCATAACAAATGGAACAAAAAAGAGGACGCAATGAAGATAGTTTTTGGATTAGGAAATCCCGAAAGTCGTTACAACAAAACTCCTCACAATGTGGGTTTTGCGGCAGTGGACAAGTTGTGCGAGCAACTAGGTGGTAAGTTTAAAAAGAAGTTGAATGCTTTGGTTTGCGAAGGTGAGGTGCAGGGTGAGCAGGTGGTATTAGTCAAGCCCTTGACCTATATGAATAATAGTGGGGAAAGTGTCCGAAAGTTTGTGAAAAAGTGGAAAATTCCTCTGGAAAACTTATTGATTATACTGGATGATATAGACTTAAAGGCGGGAGAAGTTCGCTTTAAGGAAAGCGGGAGTGCGGGAACACACAATGGTATGCGTAACATAGTTGCGCTTTTAGCAACTAAGGATATTCCGCGTTTGCGTATAGGAGTGGGACAGCCGGATGACCAAACGGATTTGTCCGACTTTGTTCTGTCTAAAATGAGTCCAGATAGGGCAGGCAAAGTGGAGGAAGGCATAAATTTAGCCGTTAAACAAGCATTAGATTTTATCAATAAAGTATGCTAAATATATTTTTGGGATATAATTGAGAAAGAAATTATAGCAAAATATTTGCTTTATGGCGAAAAATTATATATAATATGTTAATATAGTTTGGTGGCGGAGGAAAATGGTGAATTTTTTTAAAAGAATAGTAGGGGTGGTTATTTGTTTTTGCTTTGCAATGCTATCTTTTAGTGGTTGCTCGCTTTGGACTTTAAATCAAGATAAATATTTAAATCAGGTAGTTGCTAGTTATGGGGAGATTTCGGTAACTTTGGAAGATGTATACAATGCTTATTACAGTTACGGAAACTATTATTATGATGAACAAGGAGCGCCTACATTTAATGGTATAAAGACAACTGCTGAACAACTTCTTAATCGTGAAATTTTATTACAATATCTCAAAAACGGAGATTCAGAGGGTAATGGCAAAATAATTCTAACTCAAAATGAACTAAATGATGTTTGGGAAGGTGTATATAAATATATAAATGATGCAGCAACTTCTTTTGAAACTTCTTTGTTGGAAGCGGACGGATTATCTTTACCCGCAGATGCCACTGAAACAGAAGAGGATTTAGAAGACTATGAGAGGGAATATGCGGCGTATGAAAAAACTTATCAATATGTAAACGGTAAGTTGGAAAAAATTCAAAAAACGCCCGAAGACATAGAGAAGTTTAGTCAGGATATTTTTCAGTGGACAGAGGAGGAAATGGAAGGATTTCCCAAACTGGAAGATAAGTTAGCAAGTTTGGAAGTTAATGAAAAGGCTTTGCGTGCATACCAAAACTTCCGTTCTGTATGGTGGGAAGGAAAAGGTCATACTGAAAAGAATAGCAAAGGTGAACTTTACAGCGAAAAAGCGTGGAATAAATATATCAGTTCTTTAAAGAGTGCGGAAAGTGGTAAAAATTTAAGCACTAAAAGTGAAGAGATTTTTTATCGTGAATTAGACCGCCTATTTGATGCCCACTATGAAAGTAAAATATTTACCGCCTTTCAAGAAAATTTTGAAAAGGATGAGGCAATATCTGAATCTGTTGTTTTGGCAAAGTATAAACTTTTAAGAGAAGCGCAAGAGGAAACATACGGCGCAATAACTATCCAAGCAGACAGTTCTAAAATATATAATAATTATGTTACTGCAATGAAAAACCGTAGTGCACCTATTATGTGGACAGTGGATGAAAGTGATTGGTTTCAAGTTTCGCATATTCTAATCAAGTTTAGCGACCAGGATATTGAGGATTTGAAAGATTTACAAACTGAATTATCAAATGATGGAATAAGCAAGGCGGACTATGACCTTAAAGTTAAAAAAATCAAAGATGATGTAACAGTTGTAGACCGAGAAACAGGAGAGCCAGTTAAAGCAAGTAAAGTGCTTGAACAGTTAGGTGAAGAGTTGCAAGGCAAAAGTTCTAAGAGTAAAATACAGATTTTCAATAATTATATTTATAGGTATAATATGGATGCCGGTGCAAATAACGCAGACTATGCTTATTACATTCCCGCAGATGAAAACAATGATAGTATGGTAACGCCTTTTGCTAATGCTTCTCGTGAACTAAGAGCTCAGGGTGTGGGTAGTATCAGCGATTTGATTGAGGTGAATGCGTTAGATGGATATGAGGATAATGATGGAAACACTCAAACCCCAAGTTACAGCGGTTATCATATTGTTATGTATTTAGGAGAAATTTCAGCGCCCGAAGTTAATACGCAAAAGTTGAATGACCATATTTTAAACCCTCTAAACAATAATGATACAAACTCAAAAACAATGCTAGATTATGTGATTGAGCAAATAACTTATTCCAACTATTCAGGCTATGAGAAATCTTTGCTTAACCAGTTAAAAACAGAGGGAAGTGTTAATTATTACAGTGCCGTTTTAAATGAATTGCTTGCAAAGTTTTCTTAATAAATAAGTGTTCTTAGGTGACAGGAAATATCTAAACCATTAAAATCTAAGGATTCCTAAAAATTTAAGTGTGCGATACCCAAAACAACTAAAAAGTTGCTTAACCTTGTAAAGTAAGATTTATATATTTAAATTGTTATAGAATCAAAAAAGATGACTACTTATAGCCATCTTTTTTGATTTAGTTTTAACATTAAATTTGCTTTACTGAACGAGTTATTTTTTTCATACGCACTGTTTAATTAGCAAGTTAATTTTGATATATTGGGTTGCTTAGTAAGTTGGTTCTAAAATTTATTAAATTAAGT
>CAYJAI010000029.1:0-10752 GCA_964368395.1 uncultured Christensenella sp.
GAAGTAAATATCAAATGAAGTAAATATCGAATGAAGTAAAAATAAAATACAAAATGAAAATAAGCATAAATTTAAATTAAAGTATAAAGCAATATTTTCATATTGTTAAAAATTTAAGAATTCAGATTAAATTTTGCTATAATTAAAATTCACGCTCAGATTTAGAGGAAGGTATTTTAATATTATATGTGCTCAAAACATTTCTTTCTTTACTGGTTAAAGGGGAAACAAGAATTTCTTGCTCGCAATTAGGGCACTCTACAACATTGCCAACAAAATAATGGAAGTCTTCCATATCTTCATCATAGAATTTACCCTCCTTCTCTCTGCGGTCGGTAGGATAAAATTCAAATTTTGTATTACACTCATAACAACTGGTAACGCTTTTGTATGGTTTCATAATCGCCTCAATTTCCGCTTGCTTTTTTGCCCTTTTTTCCGCCTTAATTCTATCAACCTCTTCTTTGCTAATTCCTCTTTCAATAATTCTCATAATGAATCTCCTTTGTTTCTTATTGTTATTTTAATATAAAAATGAGGTTTTGTCAATATGCGTTTTGAAATTAGTTAAGATAAAAACTAAATGCAACGAATTTAAATTAGTAAAAAGGAAAACTAAATATAACGAATTTAAATTAGTAAAGAGGAAAACTAAATGCAAGGAAAAGAGAAGGGTAAAAAAGTATGTTAAATATTGTTGAAGGATAAAACTGAACAATATTAGAGCGTCCCCTATGGTGTAGGTTAGATGTTTTAAAGTGTGCTGAAATGTTATTGAGTAAAGAGAAACGAGTAATTAGCAAGGTAAACTGGTAATAAGAAAGATAAGACCAGTAGTAAAGCAAGAATGAGATAGAAAAGTTAGCAAATAGTATAGAAAAGATAAAAGTTATATAGAAAAGTTAGCAAATAGTATAGAAAAGATAAAAAGTTATATAGAAAAGATAAAAAAAGAAATAAAAAGATATATAACAGCCTAAAAAGCATATCAACCTAATTTATTTCAGTCCAACCCTTAATTTGTTTGATTTTTTAGGGTTATTATATTATAATTTAGTTAAAATAAAAGTAGGGGACAGAAATGAGATATATTCCAAGAAGAACCAAAGTTAAGATGGAGTTTTTCCGAGGCATCACTCTGGGTGACTTGATTTTAGGGACTGTGGGTGTTGCGGTGCTTTTGCTTATAGTTTTAAGCACTGGTATAGGCGATATTATGACCAAAGTTTATTTAGGTTCTATTTGGACAGCGGTTATTATAAGTTTATTTTTAAGGTTAGCGGATGGCTTGCCTTTATATACTACTTTGTTGTTGTTGATAAAATTCCTTGCATATCGCAAGAGTTACTCTAAGTATCCGAAAGCCAAAAGTGCACCTGTGAGTGATGTCATTCCTTATGTAAATATACGCGATGGGTTTATAGACTTTGAGAATTATTATGCCGCTGTTTTAGAAATTCGTCCGATTGAGTTTTGGCTTTTAAATGAAGATAAACAGGAAGCAGCCATAAACACTATTGCGAACGCACTTAGGTTGGTGGCTCAAACTCAGACTGCTAGTATTGTGAAAACCACCTTGCCTATGCCTATGGATGAATACATATACAGTGAAGACCGCAAGTATGATGAGGTTTTGGAACGCGTAACAGATAATGAAATGACCAAAGAAGAGGCTGAGGCGCGTTCGCTTATATTTGAATCCCGACTACAAAGGTTGCGGGAATTTCAAGAGAATGAACGAATTTTTAAAGACCATTTTTATATTGTGGTCTATGATAGTGACCGTGAGGGGTTGACTATTACAGTTGAGGGGATGATAAACACTCTTATGCGTGGACTAGTTCCTATGGTTGCTACTCGTTTACGGGATAAGGAATTAGCGGTATTTCTGCGTTCAAACTATGGTAAAGATTTTAATCAGGATGAATTGGCGATTATTCCTATGAAAGAATATACTAAGTGGGCAACACCGGATAGCATTCAATTTAAAGCAGGGCGAACGGTGATTGATGGCAATGAGTTCCGTAATTTCAGTATAACGGACTATCCTTTGAATGTGTCAAATGCTTGGGCTTGGCCTTTCTTTCAGTTGGATTCGTGTAAGGTGGTGGTAAATGTTCGACCAGTTCAGCCACAGCAAGCCGAAAAGCAGTTAGACCGTGCTATTGTAGAGTTGGAAGCGCGTTCCCGCGGTGTTTTTAAATCAAGTAAACAGGTGGAGTTAGAAACTCAACTTCAAACTTTGAGAGAATTAGTTTCTGATTTAAAAATCGGGAATGAGTATTTGTATAATGTCAATGTTCATATAATGGCAGAAGAGGGAGTTAAAAAAGAAGTTCGGGGTATTCTTAAACAGTATGGATTTAAATACAGCGAAATGTTTGGTAGGCAAGTGGAGGCTTTTATCAGTCATAACATTTCCCGAATAGATAAAACAACAGGACACGAACGCGGGATACATACCACTTCTATTGCTGCAATGTTCCCTTTTATTTCTAATAGTTTACAAGACTCAGGTGGTTTTTATCTTGGTTGGAACAACTATCCTGTTTTCGTGGATTTCTTCCAGCGAAATAATGAGCGAGTAAACTCTAATATGATGATTATAGGAAAATCTGGTAGTGGAAAATCGTATGCAACGCAGGTTTTACTAGCAAACTTAGCCGCGGATAATTCGCGCATATTTATTTTAGACCCCGAAGATGAGTATACTCAATTAGCGCGAAATTTGGATGGAAAGTATATTGATGTGGGTTCTAGTCAGCACGGTATCTTGAATCCTTTCCACGTTATGACTTCATTAAGTGCGGATGAGGGTGGAGAGGGGGACTCTTTTTCTCAGCATTTGCAATTTTTGGAAGAGTTTTTCCGAACTGTTTTTGAAGGTATGGGAAGTGATGCTTTTGAGGCTCTAAACTCTATTGTTGCGGAGATGTATAAGGGTGTGAAAATTGACCAGTTTACCGATTTGAGTAAACTAATTCCAACAGATTATCCGACATTTGATAATTTACATTCAATCATTGAGCAAAAACTGAACAATGAAAAAGATGAGTATCACCGCAGAAATTTACAAATATTATTGAACTATGTGCAAAAGTTTGCTAGTGGAGGGAGAAACAGTTACCTTTGGAATGGGCATACCTCTATTGAGACAAAGGAGAATTTTGTCTGTTTCAACTTCCGTTCTCTTATGGTAAACCGAAACCAAACTATCGCAAACGCACAGATGTTGCTGGTCTTTAAGTATCTGGATAATGAGATTATTAAAAATCGTGACTTCAATTTACGCTATGCAACCTTGCGAAAAATTATTGTAGCGGTAGATGAGGCGCACTTGTTTATTAACCCTAAATTCCCTATTGCGCTAGATTTTATGGGGCAAATGGCAAAGCGTATTCGAAAGTATGAGGGTATGCAAATTGTTATCACCCAGAACTTGAAAGACTTCATAGGTGGTGGTGAAATGCTTAGACAAGCGGGTGCTATTATCAATGCCAGCCAGTATTCTATGATTTTCTCTCTTGCTCCGAATGATATTACCGACCTTGTTAATTTGTATCGAAATGCGGGGGAAATTAACCGTGATGAACAGGATGCCATAGTTACCGCCGGCCGTGGTCAGTGTTTCTTTATATCCAGCCCGTATTCCCGAACAATGTTTATGATAGAAGCAAATGATACCGTTAAGAAATTAGCGGGATTAAAAAGTCGTTAACGGAAATCGCAAAATATAAAGAAAGCATAGCGAGAGAGAAAGTGTTCGAAGAAAGTATTTTTACGCAAGTATCTTGTATTTGAGGTTATCCAACTGTTTGATGTCTTAGATTATGGGCAGTTTGGACAGGCTTGATTTTAAGCCATTACTTTTTGTTTACTTGCTGCCCCCTTTGCATAGGCAGGTTAATAGAGTGATAGAAAAGATAAAAGTATAAAGGTATTGAATTTTAAAAAAGATTGTGTTATAATATCCTAGATTTGAGACGCTTAGGGGTATACTTTTACACATATAATGGTTATAGGAGAAAATTATGAAAACTTTATCAAAAAATGACCCAAAAGTCATAGAGGTTAGTTACGATGTTTTAGAGAAAATTGTGGTAGCAATTAACTTTCAAACCAAAGAAGAGTTACTGCGACTAGCAAATATAATGGTGGAAAAGGTGAAAAAGGGTGATTATCCAGAACTTTTAAAGTTGGCTTACGCGGATGCTCTCCATAAAATTGAACTATTAAGTTTAGCGCAGTTAAATGAAATTAAGAATATAATAAACTCATAGAAAAGTTTTTGTATTTAGTGGTTCGCTGAATATTATAACATAACAAAAAACAAAGTTTTTGTTCACTTTGAAAAATGTGGAATCACTTTTGTTTTGGGTAATTTAAAGGAAGTCCTCACAAGGGCCTTCCTTTTGGTTTATGTATTTTATAATCTTAATAGAATAATGCTGTTTATGATTTTTTACAACTTTTATATAGAAAGGTGATTGTAGTTTTTCTTGGACAAGTTCACAGAATAAAGTGGTTGTAGAATTTCATTTGCTTTATGTTTTTGTTTAAGGATGTTGTTATAATAATTTTTATGTTTGCTTTATTTTATTACTTCTATAATTTCTCCACCGCCCAAACAGTTTTCTTGCTCATCATAAAGGACAACAAACTGTCCCTCAGTTACTGCTCGTTGTGGTTGAGCAAAGGATACGCGGACACCTTTTTCGTTAAGTGTAACAGATGCTTTTTGGTCCGACTGGCGGTATCTGAATTTTGCTAAACAGTCAAAAGGGGCAGTTGGTTTTTCAGGTATCCAGTTAAAAGTTTGGGCAATAAGCGCTTTTGAAAATAGGGCGTCATCTTCCCCTTGCTGCACATACAACACATTGTTTTTCAAATCCTTTCGAACCACAAACCACCTTTTTTCATCATACTCTTTGTGTCCGCCGATTCCCAAACCGCGCCTTTGTCCAACAGTGTAAAACATCAAACCGCTGTGCTTGCCTATAACTTTTTCATCCAAAGTGCGTATTTCTCCGCTTTGAAAAGGTAGATATTTAGATAGAAAATCTTTAAAGTTGCGTTCGCCTATAAAGCAAATGCCCGTGCTGTCTTTTTTATTCGCGGTGACTAAATCATTTTGTTGTGCTATTTTGCGAACTTCGGATTTTTGCATATTGCCTAGCGGAAAAACAGAATAACTTAGTTGCATTTGATTTAACTGATTTAAAAAGTAGGTTTGGTCTTTGGTTTTATCTAATGCTTTTTGCAAGAAGTATTGTCCATTTTTTTCATAAACTTTTGCGTAATGCCCAGTCGCTATTTTATCTGCGCCTAACTCTAACGCTTTTTCTAAAAATAAATCAAACTTTATTTCCCTGTTGCAAAGCACATCCGGATTTGGTGTTCGTCCCTCTTTATAACTCTCTAAAAAATAAGAAAAAACGCGTTCATAGTATTGCTTCGAAAAGTTAACCGAATAATAAGGTATGCCAATTTTTTGACATACCTTGCACATATCCTCGTAATCTTGTTGGCTAGTGCATACGCCGTTGGCGTCTTTTTCTTCCCAGTTTTTCATAAAAAGTCCGATGACTTCATATCCTTGTTGTTTTAAAAGTAGGGCAGTTACCGAACTGTCCACACCTCCACTCATACCTACAACTATTTTTTGTTTCATTTTATCACAACCATTTAATTATTTTTTGGTGTTATGGTGCTTTTTGCTAGATTTCTTAGAGGACAAATAACTGTAACTTTGGCTTTTTGTTCTCTTTTCATTTTGGGTTACTTCATCCTCCCTTAAAACAACAGGGACAGGAAAGGTTCGGGTGAAAAGTTTGATAATATCCACTGCCCATATGATAATGGTTAATGAGCCTAATGAAAAAATAACACCAAGCAAACTTGTATCAAGCAAAAATGAGACTAATGGGTTAAAAATTCCAGCATCACCAGTTTGCATAAAAACACCAAAAGGTAAGGCTGTTATCCAAAAGATAATAGTCATAATTGTTAAAATTGCACCTTTCACATACCTCTTAACATAGTAGCAATGTGCTCCTACCCATCCTAGAAATATACATAAAAGAAGCGCTTTTTTATAGGATAAATCATCCGGAAAATAAGTAGAATTAACAACCAGTTCAGGTTGAAATTCTTTTTTGGCTTGTCGAACGCGTGCACTAGATGCTCCTTGTATTTGATTCATTTTCGTGCCACATTTCACACATCGGTCATCGCTTTTTTGTATTTTCGCTCCGCAATTTGGGCAACGCATATTTACCTCTATATTTTTATTCTTTTGAAAGTCTTTATTAAAGTATTCAGGCTAACAATTAAAAGACAATAAATTACTTGTTCATTTTTTATCTATTGATTTTGCACTCATTATAAAGAACTTAAATTCTTAGTCGTTTTTTATAAGTTAATTTTATCAGTCTTTATTATAAAGAAGAGCCCACAATAGAGTCTTTTATTCTCGCCCAAAGGTTAAGTTAATTTTATCAGTCTTTATTATAAGTTGTTATACCTTGCTGTTTGTTAAGTTTGCTTTTATCTATTGATTTTGCACTCATTATAAAAATCTATAAATTACTTGTTCATCAACTTTACTAAATCAATAACACGGTTAGAATAGCCCCACTCATTATCATACCAAACAACTATTTTTACAAAATTTTCATTAAGCATAATCCCTGCTTTTTCATCAAAGATGCAGGAATGACTATCCCCGTTAAAATCACTGGATACCAGCGGCTGGTCTGTGTAACTTAAAATTCCTTTCATTTCTCCTTGGGTTGCTTTTAACATTGCCTTACAGATTTCCTCATATGTGGTAGGCTTTTTAAGTCGGACAGTTAGGTCAATCACAGACACATTTATAGTCGGAACACGGAAGGACATACCGGTTAACTTGCCTTTAAGGTGGGGGATAAGCACGCCTATCAATTTAGCCGCACCTGTGCTGGATGGAATTATGTTTGCGCTTGCTGCACGCCCGCCACGCCAGTCTTTTTTACTTGTGCCATCTACTGTAAGTTGTGTTGCGGTGATTGCGTGAATGGTGGACATAAGCCCTTCTTCCACACCAAATTCATCATCCAAAACCTTAACCACGGGCGCTAAACCATTTGTTGTGCAACTTGCGTTAGAGATTATATTCATATCTTTTGTCAAGATGTTTTCGTTAACTCCAAGAACTATGGTAGGCATTTCTTTTCCCGGTGCGGTAACCAAAACTTTTTTTGCTCCGCCTTTTATGTGTTGCTCTGCTTCTGCAAAAGAGGTGAATTTCCCGCTTGCTTCCACTATAATATCTGCATTATACTTATCCCAACCTATATTTATAGGTTCTCTTTCAGATAAAAAGGCTATTTTGTTATCATTTATATTTAAAATAGAGTCCTTTCCGGATACTTTGCCTTTAAATTCTCTGTGCGCGGTGTCGTATTTGAACATATATTCTCCATACTCCGCATTCATAAAAGGGTCATTTATTGCTACTAGTTCAACCCCCGGTGTGTTCACTGCAATTCGCGCCACCAAACGCCCTATACGCCCAAATCCATTGATTCCAATTCTTACTGTTTTACTCATAATATTCTCCTTAATTATTTTTTATCAACATTTATTTTCGTGTTACAATTTTTGCCCTTATTTTTCTTTTTAAAAGAAATAAATTTATTTGCTTGCTTTACTTGTTGCTTTTGTCTTTTTTAGTTGTTTTTTACTTCCTTTTTTAGCGGGAAGTTTTTCACTTTTTCTAGTTGTTTTTTCAGCCTTGCTTTCAAGTGGTTTCTTACCCTTTTGAGTTGTGTTTTCCGCTTTGCTTTCAATAGGGAGGAAAGGATTCAAGGCTTTTTTGATTATGGTGGGACTTTTTATAATGACCTTATTTATTGCGGGATAGGGAAGTTTATCCCCAAATTGAAGAATGCCCAACACTGTATATAAAGGATTGCCTTCTTCATCCATCCGAGGAGGAGTTCCACACCGTGCTTGATATATTTTTTTTGAAGTAACTATTATTCCTACTATACCAAAAGTTACCCAAGCAACTAAAATAATAATCATCCACCAACTATAAGTCATATTATTGAAGCAAGGGTATATGATTGCCAAGGATAAAAAGGCAAGGATATACAAAAAGGAAGTAAAGCCAAGTCCAATCATAGCGCGTTCTTTTTGGCTGTTAGGATTTTCTTTTTGGTATATTTGATTTTCTTCCACCACTCCGCTACGGACTTGCTTAAAAGAATATGTCATTCTTAACTCACGACTATTACTTTCCGAAAAAGCCAAAGAGTTGGCTATTCTACCATCTATATATTGAATGTGCGTTTCGGAAAAATTATCATTATTTTTTCCCAACATAGATAGCCCTAAGTTATAAGCCCATATCCCAATGCTCTGAAACCAACCATTTATTTTCAGTGCCTTTTTACGCACCCAGACTATTTTACGCTCTTCGGTCTGCTTTTCTAATACTTTGGATAGAACTTCGGGCAGAGTATCCAAAGTGCATAATAGAACATCATTGCCTGAGGCAAACTCCATACCCATTTTAATCATTTCTTCTTCCGTAGTTTGCGGATTTGCTATCATTGCATAATGCTTTTGGACATTGATGGTAATATATTCTAATTCTTTAATTTGTTTAAAGTCGGATTTTACTAAAAACACTATTTCAACATCGCTAACCCACTTAGATATTTTCTTTATTTTCTCTAAGTGGTTGTCAGTAAGGTTTTCCTGCTCACCATTCGCTATAATTAGTAAGGTTAACATAATGCCCCCTTATATTTCCTAGTATAAACAATTATACAATAAATAAATATAAAAGCAAAATAAAATGGTTAGAATTTACTAAATAGTGGTAAAAAATCAGATTTTGGTTGCTTTTTTTAATTTTAATAATTATAATCTAAATAGTATTATTTCTTAGTTTTGTGGCTGAGTGATTATATTGAAGAAAATATCCGAGAGAGGTGGTTATGAGAAAACTTTATGATGAGAAGATGATGTTACAAGATGCTTTAAAAAATAATTATGCAATAGGCGCTTTTAATTTTAGCAGTATAGAGGTTATGCGTGCCATAGTGGACGGTTGCCAAAATAAGGGTTCGCCCGTTATATTAGCATTAAGCGAAAGTGGATTGAAGTATGCAGACCCTGCATATCTATCTAAGGTGGTAGAGGCTGCTCTGGTAAATACCAGCATTCCTATCGCGTTACACTTAGACCACGGAAAAACTTTTGAAATGGTTCGAGATTGTATAGATAATGGATTTAATTCGGTTATGATAGATGGTAGTTATCTTCCTTATGATGAAAATGTGGCATTAACTAAAAAAGTTTGTGAATACGCGCATAAAAGAGGGGTGGCCGTAGAGGGAGAGTTGGGAGTTTTAGCCGGAGTTGAGGACGATGTAAGCAGTGACGAGCACCATTATACCGACCCTAAACAAGCCCTTGATTTTGTCCGTAAAACAGGAGTGGACAGTTTGGCAATAGCCATAGGAACTAGTCACGGAGCGTTTAAATTTAAAGGTGAGCCTAATTTAAGGTTTGATATATTAGAAGAAGTTAATCATCTAATACCTGATTTTCCTATTGTGTTACACGGAGCATCTAATGTTCCTAAGGAATATATAGATACTATAAATAAGTATGGCGGTGATTTGCAAGAGACACAAGGAGTTCCAGAAGAATTGATAAAAAAGGCTTGCGAAATGTCCGTTTGTAAGGTGAACAATGATACCGATTTGCGTATTTGTTTTACCGCGGCTATGCGTGAGTTCTTAGCAAAAAATCCATCCGAATTCTCTCCGCGTAGATACTTACAGTATGCAAAAGATAAAGTGCGTGAGTTGGTGGAATATAAGGTGGAAAAAGTTTTCAACAGTGTAAATAGGTTAACAAATTGTAAGTAGTAGACTTAATTTCAAGTATTTTTCTATTGGTTATTTTTTAAATAGTAAGTATAAAATAAAAACTGATTTATTAACTATCAGTTTTTATTTTATATTTTTTTATCACTTTTAGAAAATTTATCATATTATATACTGTAAGGGTTTATTGTAGGAGGTGCTTTTCTATGTCTTTTTTCTCTGGAATGAGAACGGATAATATGCCGGGTCCGATTTGTGACAATCCTTTAAGGTGTTTATGTGAAAAGGTTTGCCTGCAAGCCAAAAAGGTTTTTGATGCGTGTATTAAAAGAGAACATATAGATAATGTTGTTGTTACTTTAACCGATTTTAATCCTGTAAATCCAACACCGCCTTTGACTTTTGTATCCGGACAAATTTCTTCCACCGAACCTATAACTTTTACCGATGTAGAAGTTACACGGCTTAACGACCGCCCTAATTTTTCGCGGGTAACCGTTCAAGTTCGGATTCCGTTGGAGATTTTGTTTGTGGATGCAAATAATGTTGATGGAACTGCAAAAGGATACATAACTCTGGATGAAAGTGTGATTTTATTCGTTCCGCAAGCGTCTATTGTTCCCTATCAAATAGAACCGGTAGGCAGTGTGATTATTCCGCGTGCGAACTTTACTTCGCCGACTGAAATTGTATTGGATGCCTGCTTTCTGTTGATTATAAAAGTGGTAGCCGAAGTGGAGATTTTAGTTCCCAGTTATGGGTATTGCAATATTCCGCCTTGTCAGGATGCCTCACAAGATATATGTAATGGATTTTTTGAATTACCGCTTTTCCCTGTGTCACAGCCTATCCCAGTCAATTCCGAAGT
>CAYJAI010000030.1:0-7338 GCA_964368395.1 uncultured Christensenella sp.
GCAGGGTAGCGAAGTACGGAAGGGATAAATGCTGAAAGCATCTAAGCGTGAAACCCACCTCAAGATAAGATATCCCACAGGGTTAACCTGGTAAGACCCCTTATAGATTATGAGGTTGATAGGTTGGAGGTGTAAGTACAGTAATGTATTCAGCTGACCAATACTAATAGGTCGAGGGCTTGATCAATAAGAGTAGTCTCTAATATGCAAAAAGGAGACAGACTCTGCGTTGACAGGTTAAGATAAGGTTATTGAAAAAACGATAGATATTTGTTTAAGATTTGTTTTGCTTAGAGATTTCGTGAAATAGGGCTAAATTCTAAAAATCTGTCAGATACTTATGTGTATTTATATACATAAAGGTTCTGTTTGATTGATAGACGGCTTGTCTTTTGTGAAAAATCTTTGCAATGATTTCAAATTATTATGTTTGCTATGCAGTTATGAGTGTGTTCACGCACACTGTTCCATTTCCGGTGATTATAGCGAAAGGGTTCCACCTGTTCTCATTCCGAACACAGAAGTTAAGCCTTTCAGCGCCGATGATACTTGCTGAGCAGTCGGCTGGGAAAGTAGGTCGTTGCCGGATTTCTATTAGGAAGGAGTTTGTTCTCTCACGAACAATCTCCTTCCTTTTTTTGTTTGTAAGTTCAATTTGTTTGTAATTTCAATCTGCATCTCATATTCTTTGTATTTTTCCGTGACAATCCCCATATTCTTTGTATTTTTCCGCGAACAATATTTTCATTTTTTTGTAAGTGTGATTTGTGCAAGCGGACGGGTGATTTGAATAGAAAATTAACAAGTTAGGACAAACTGTTTTCCTTTTCCATAGGGCAAGGCACAAAAAGGTGTGCGCCCTTTTTTGTTTAGATAAAGGAAAGCCCTTTACCTCTGTTAAACACTCTTTTTCCTTTGTTTTTCACAAAACAATTTACTTTTGCGCATAGTTCATCGCGTTTTTACACTTTAAAAAGCGTTTTTCGGGAATTGCCTATTTACAAACTTTCTGTTGTTTGCTATAATAAATATAGGTAAAAATATGAAAGATTTGTTTAAAACATACCAGACTTTTATCAAAGTATCTTATGCCTTGATTTTATGCAATAAATTGAATAAAGTTTATGAAGTGCTACCATATGAAGACCTAAAATATTTTAGTGACAAAATAGCCATTTCTGACAAAACTCAACTAAGATAATTCCGCACATAAATAGGATATCATCAAAATGGATACAAACTTTTTCAAACAAGATTTATAAAGAGTTTGGTAAAAAGAAACAAAAGAGGGAGCGAAGTAATATGGAAGTTAGAATTTTAGGAGCAACACAGTTTTGGGAGGACACCACAGTTTTCAATAATATTAAAGAAAAATTTGAAAAGTTGGCTGGTTATAGTGCTGGGGTGTGTTATATGTCAGACAGCATAGATGCAATTCTTGCAGAAACGGAAAAAAGAACTCTTGCTCGCATAAAAAGGACACTTGAAAGCAATCACCACAGCGTTTATGACCACCCTGCAATAACTTTTTATTTGGGTGGAATTCCAAAAGCCTTTGCAATGCTTCTTAACAATGAGCGCTTTATGGTTACTTCAGAAAAATCTGCGCGCTACACTCAAATGAAACTTGATGGAAAGGAAGTAGAACTCTATTACAAATGGAAAGAAATTGTCCGGACACAAATTGACAAAGTATATGGCGACTCAGTTCCATTTTTGGCTGACAAAAAAGACAAACTAGCACAGGAAAATGCGCGCTATTTTACCGGGGTGTTTAATCCAAACACTAGTATGGTGCACACTGTAACTTTCAGGCAGTTAAACTATCTTTACTCTTGGATGCAAAACCTGATGGCAACCGAAAAACCAAATTTGTTTTATAAAATGATGTTTCCAGCGATGAAAGATTTTTGTAGTAAGATAGAAGAATACGATTTGGTTGAGCCACTTTTGGTGGATGGGAAAGGTTGGAAATTAGGTCTGATAAAGGATGAAAAATACCCTGACACCTTTACGCCGGGTGTTTATTGCACCACTTATCTCGGAACGCTCGCACAACTTGCGCAGGCTCACCGCCACCGAACTATTGACTACTCAATGTCTATACCAAAAGATTTTAGTGCCTACATTCCACCCATTATTGCATCAAACTCCGAACTTGTAGAAGATTGGATGAAAGACATTAAAAGCGTGCGTGAAGTTTTCCCACAGGGGATGAATGTTAGCATTACTGAAAGAGGAATGCCCGAAGATTTAATCCGAAAGGCTGATGAGCGTATATGCTCATATACGCAACTTGAAATTTCAGAGCAAACTCGTAAAACATTAAAAACTTATGTCCAAGAGATTGAATCAGTTGACAAGGAGCAAGCAGATATTATGAACCGCTATGTTAAAGGCGCACGCTGCACCGCTGGATCATACAAATGTAACAAACCTTGTGGTTGGTCAGAAGGCATCAAAGGCATAAGAATGATTTAATTAAATTTCATAAAAATAAAAAACCTTGATAAAAATAACATAAAAAAACACTGTAAAAAGTGTTTTTCTTTTTAATGTTTAAAAAGTGGTGTGATATGCTTTTAAGTGCCATATTTATGCGGTTTTCTTGAGACTCAAAAACTTTTTACGCCTTGCTTTTTAAAGCGACTATGATTTATTTTCATATTTTCAAACAGCATTGTTTACTTGAATGTTTTCCAGCAGTATAAATTACTTTAATATTTTAATGTGATTTATTTCAATATTTCAATCAGTATGAAGACTTTTAATATTTTCCAGCAGTATAATTTACTTTAAGATTTTCAAGTAGTGTGATTGCCAGAAAAATTAAACAAAGATGTAGAGGTGTTAGTAGATTGCTTTAATATTTTTAAATTAACTTAAATTAAAATTTTTTTCCTCTTGGTCATTTGATAAAAAATCTTTCAGAGTAGTTTGAATACCTTTTTCTAAATCCTCTCTTATTCCTGTAACGCTTTTTTTGTAGGAAGGATATTCCTCTCTATAATACTTTATAACTTCAAGAACAGCGCTTCTATCTTTTTTTAATTGTTGGAAATAAGGTTTTCCGAATTTATCCAACATAAAACTCTGCCAATTAGCATTAGTGATTTTTAAGTTTCCACCATTAAAATCTTGCACATAAAATGAATCTAAAATTGTTGATTTATCATATGGAGAAAGTGAGTTAAGGGTGATTGTGGCTGTGGGATGATTAGTGTATAAATCTTCTACATCAACAGAATATAGAATGTATAAAGCATCATCACTTGGCCGTAATTCCTCTATGTAATGTCCCTCTGGCATAAACTGTTCTAAATCTTCTTTGGTTAATTTTTCAACAAACATTGTATCCTCCTATTTTTTACTATTTTATATTATTAGTGTTTGTTATTCTTTTTTTATAATATCACTTTTTTATAAAATATTCTAATCTTTTCACTATATTGGATTGACTGTTCATCTAGTTTCGGGTGTAATTTTTGATTATGATTTAAACTTGCTTTGCTGTTTTACCCTTTTGAGTGAAAGGGTTTAAGGTTATCTTTTTAATTGAAGATAAAATATTATTTTTGCCTCTATTCAATGCTTATATTATAATAAAAAAGGAGTATTTTGTCAATACCCTTTTCTTGAAAACTTATTTTTACTTATCAAACATTTGTAATGAATAAAAGATAGTAGAGCAAAATCTTTCAAAAATTTCAGTTTAACACTAAGATAATGTCAAAAAACAGTTTGTCCGACTGCTTTAAGTGTTGGCTTAATGGCATAAAGCAATAATATAGCAAAGAAATTAAAAAACAGAATTAAAAAACAGAATTAAGAAACAGAATTAAGAAAGTGAACAGAACACTAAAATTGCTTATTTATAAAAGATATCCTTATAGGATAAAGTTATAAAATTGTACATAGTTTTGCTTTGTTGCCTAACTCTTCCTCAATACGAAGCAGTTGGTTATATTTTGCTACGCGGTCACTTCGTGAAGGAGCGCCCGTTTTTATTTGTCCACTTGCGGTGGCTACTGCTAAATCTGCAATATAATTATCCTCAGTTTCTCCGCTACGGTGAGAGATAACTGTTCCAAACCCTGCTTTTTTGGCAACTTTTATTGCTTCCAAAGTTTCGGTTACTGTTCCGATTTGGTTCAGTTTTATCAGTATAGCATTTGCTGATTTATTATCAATGCCCTGCTTTAACAGTTTTGGATTAGTCGCAAATAAATCATCCCCAACAATTTGAATTTTGTCGCCCATTTTCTGAGTGAAAAGTTCCCAACTATTCCAGTCATTTTCATCGAAACCATCCTCAATAGATAGGATAGGGTATTGCTCACAAAGGCGTATATAATAATCCATCAACTCATTTGCAGTGAATAAGCGCTTACTTTTCCAGAAGTAATATTTACCCCGTTCGCCTATTTTATCCGCCTCGCTAAACATTTCAGAGGAAGCAACATCTAATGCAATATTAAAATCTGTTTTTGGCTTATAACCTGCTTTTTTAATGGCTTCAACTATAAATTGTAGGGCTTGCTCATCCTCTTTAAAGTTAGGAGCAAAACCGCCCTCATCGCCTACCACAGTTGCAAAGCCTTGTTCTTTTAATATGCTTTTTAAGGAATTGAAAACCTCGGCACACCATTGAAGTGCTTGACTCCAACTGCTTGCACCTGTTGGGATAATCATAAATTCCTGAATGTTCAAATTGTTATCCGCGTGTTTTCCGCCGTTGATTACATTCATCATAGGCATAGGCAAAGTAAGTTCGCCTTGTGATAGATACTGAAATAAAGATTGCTTTTTAGAGTGGGCACCTGCTTTACAGCACGCCAAAGAAACACCTAAAATAGCGTTTGCTCCTAACTTTGATTTGTTTTCAGTTCCATCCAAATTTATCATAGTTTGGTCTATGTTGGGCTGTTCATAAACATTCATTCCGATTATCTTTTCAGCAATAATTTTACGGACATTTTCTACCGCTTTTAATACTGATTTACCAAAAAAATAGGCTGGATTGTTATCCCGCAACTCTACCGCTTCCTTGCTTCCTGTGGATGCTCCGGAGGGAACGGATGCCCGACCAAAAGCACCGCTTTCAGTGTGAACATCTACCTCTATGGTAGGAGTTCCACGAGAATCTAAAATTTGCCTTGCAACAACCTTTGTGATTTTATCTGTTTCCATTTTCTACTCCTTGTTTTTCTAAATATTTTCTAAATATTTTTAATCTTTATTTAACATTCTTCTGATAGGTTTTGGCAATACTTAATTTGTGTTATGTAAGCACCTTTGATACTAAAATTATAAGGTGAAGGCGGTTGTTCATCAAGTAAGAGGATGTAAACATCAAAACTCACTTTCATATACATATAAAAGTATAGCATAATTTAAAAAAATACAAAAACAAAACAGATAAAGTTATCAAAGAAGTATTAAAAGTTTGATTTTTAAAGGTCAATGTGTTAAAATATTCTATATTAAATAAAGGAGAAAATTATGGCAAACATACTTAATCAGTTGCAGGAAAGAGGCTTGGTGAAGCAAGTTGTCTATGAAGATGAATTACGGAAACTATTAACTAAGGAGAAAGTTGTTTGCTATATGGGCTTTGACCCTACCGCTGACAGTTTGCACATAGGCAGTTTGGCTTCCATTCTTTTCTTGGTGCGTATGCAGAAAGCGGGGCACACTCCTATTGCTTTGGTAGGAGGGGCGACCGGAAGAATAGGTGACCCGAGCGACCGTAATGATATGCGACCTATGATGAGCGCGAAGGAGCGGGAGCATAATGTTCAGTGTATAAAAAAACAATTAGAGCAATTTTTCGATAAAAATGTGCCTAATAAATTGATAGTAGTTAACAATGATGATTGGATAAGTAAGTTGTCCTATATTGAAATGTTGAACGCAGTGGGGATATCAATGAGTGTTAACAGAATGCTTTCTTGTGATTGCTTTAAAAAACGAATGGAAAACGGCTTAACTTTTTTGGAATTTAACTATATGCCTATGCAAGCATATGATTTTTGGTATTTAAATAAAAAATATAATTGCGTTCTTCAACTTGGCGGAGATGACCAGTGGGCAAATATATTGGCAGGTGTGGAACTTATTCGAAAGAAAGAAAACAAGCCAGTATTTTGTATGACCACACCTTTATTGACTAAATCAGACAAAACTAAAATGGGTAAAACAGCAGGCGGTGCGGTGTGGTTGGCAGGCGAAAAGTTTAGTGATTATGATTTCTATCAATATTTACGAAATATCGAGGATGACAGGTTGAGCATACTATTTAGGCAGTTAACCTTTTTACCGCTTGATGAGATAGACCGTTTATGCAGTGCAAAAGGGCAGGCTTTAAACATAGTAAAAGAGCGTTTAGCATACGAGGTTACAAAAATAGTTAGAGGAGAGCCAAACGCCAAAGTAGCACAAGAGCAGTCACGGGCAAACTTCGGAGGAAAAGAGGATGAAATGCCTATACAAGAAATAATGGCTAAAAATGTAGACAATATAGTTGATTTGTTGTTAGAACTCAAAATGGCAAGTTCACGCGGTGATGCAAAACGCCTTATTGATGGTAAAGGTATAAAGATAGATGATGAGATTATAGAGAATTATGAGCATCCTATCATCAAACCTGAATTTGTTTTGCAGAAAGGTAAAAAATCAATACAAAAAGTGAAATTAGTATAATGAAAAACTTTATTTCTATTGCTCCTAATGTATTATTAACTGAGGAGATTGTGGAGAAGAAATCGCGTTTTTTAGCCTTTGCTCAGTATGTAAACAGTGAAAAAGAGGCAGAGATTTTTTATCAAGAAAAGAAGAAAAAATACTCAGATGCCCGACATATAGTTTTCGCTTATAGATTGCAAAACACTAGCAAATCTACCGATGATGGAGAGCCGAGTGGGACAGCCGGTCGCCCTATCTTGCAAGTTTTAGAAAAAATGAATTTATTCAATATCATAGTGGTGGTTGTCCGCTATTTTGGTGGGGTAAAGTTAGGGGCAGGGCCCTTGTTGCGGGCATATGCGAATAGTGCTACTCAGGTTTTAAGGCAAGGATTAGTTCAATACGAACAGGCGACAAAAGAGCGTGTTAATTTGTCCTTTTCGGAATTTGAAAACATTTTGAAAAAGGCCTCTAAAAAGGAAGTTGCTGTTCAGGATGTTGAGTTTGCGGAAAAAGTTACTTTAACCATAATTTATCCGCTGAGTATGGCGTTGAACATTAAAGATATACTAAGCAGTGAAGAGGTTTTTTATAGTTTTGGAGATAAATGATTATATAAAGCAAGGCAGTAATGATGATTAGATAAAGCAAGGC
>CAYJAI010000030.1:7438-10105 GCA_964368395.1 uncultured Christensenella sp.
TTAAACAAGGTAAGTGATATAGAGGTGTTTTATTAGCAAAACAAATCAAAAAAGGAGAGAAAATGTCTGTAATAACCAAATTGGGCGAGGGTAGAAATAAAAACAAACGGGTTTCGGTTTTCGTGGATGACCAGTTTATTTGCTTTTTAAATAGTTTTACTATTTTCAAGTATAAACTAGCAGAGGGGCAGGAGATTGACCTTGAAAGTCTGAAAAACATACAAATGGAAAATGAGCAGGATACCGCTTTTGATTTGGCAATTGGCTATTTAAGTAAGTATGTGAAAACAAAAAGCGAAGTAGAAAAGTATCTTTTAGGTAAAGGTTTTTTGCCTGAATTAGTAGAGTGTGTAGTCAACAAAATTCAGAGTTATAACTATATAGATGACCAAAAATATACCGAGAATTTTATTTCGTGTAACAAAAATAGATATGGAATTCACAAAATGAAAATGATGTTAAAACAGCGGGGAGTTGAAGAGGGTATATTAAGCAAAATGCAAAAGTCGGATAATTCTGAAATTTTGGATGGTTTAGTGCAAAAGTATATGCGAAACAGAGAAAACAATCAAGAAAACAGGCAAAAATGTGCTAAGTTTTTATACGGTAGAGGCTTTGACTGGGAGGAGATAGGGCAAGCGACAGGCAAGATAAAAGAGTAAGTTAAAAACAGAAGCCTAGGGGGGAAAGAAAGCGGTAAATAGAAAAAGAGGCAAGTTAAATTAAGAGGCATTATAGCATAAAACTCTAAGGGATAGGGCGAGCGACAAATAACATAAAAGAGGTGAGTTAGTATGAAAATAGGCAACGATATTGTAGAGGTTCAGCGTTTTGCTGATTTGGTTAACAATAAGAGATTTATAGCACGAGTTTATACCGAACAAGAGTGGGAGCATATTCAGTCTGCGAAAAATAAGCAAAAAATAATAGAGCGAATGGCGGGTAAATTTTCCGCTAAGGAAGCCATATCAAAAGCGTTGGGGCTGGGTATAAGTGAGGGGGTAACGCTTAATTCTATTGAGATTTTACCAAATGATAAGGGCGAACCTCGGGTCAATTTAACCGGAGAAGCCAAAAATTTGCTGGACAGTTTGGGATTTAAACAGGTGCAGGTGAGCATATCAAACTCTACCACCTTTGCCACCGCTGTTTGCATAATTTTTTAAGATAGATATAAATTTAATATACATATAGAACTAACAAAAGGTATGTTTGTTTAAAGAGAAGCCATTCAACAAAAACTGTTGAAATATAGTGGCTAGACTCTTTTGAGGGACATAATTTTTCACAGCGTGATAGTCAATATTAAAAACAATCCTATGTTAGAGAAAGCGTATAAGTTAGCGCAAGCCTATTTTCTATCTTATTTCTATCTTATTTTCTCTCTTATTATTGGTTGAAAAGTTCGGTTAAAAGTAGCGCAAGCAAGTCCTAAAAGAGGAATAAAAAAGTAAAAAAGAACAACCTTTTTCATCAGACCGCGCATAATGGCTAAACGAAGAGAGGTTCAGCAAAAGGAAAATAAAAAACGAATTTCTAATTATTATAAAAAGTAGTTTCGACTTATGAAAAAGGCAGTTTATCTGTCTTTTTTGCTTTCATTATCTTACTATAATGAACTTAAAGAATTTATGGCATTAGAACCAAACGGTTTATCTGTCCTTTTTTGTTGTCATCTCTAAATAGGGAAAGAAGGCAAATCTGAGTAACTTTTCAAGAATCAAGCAAATAGTTGGATAGCACCAAAAGGATAAGTAGCAATGCAAAATCCACTAATTATTAAAAAATCAAGCAAACAATTTGATAACGCTATAAAAGAATAAGCAACAATACAAAATTCGAGTAATTTTTTAAGAATAAAAGTATGATTTTTACAGAAGTTAGGTAAAGAAGTCAATTTTTTTCATTAAATTTTTAGATTTTGGTTTTAAAAATGAGTTAAGGGGGATAAATTATAATGTCCAGAGATTTTGAAAAATACGCAAAGGAACTTTCAGATAAAGTGGAGCACATTCCACCTTATGATGTGCATATGATGGAAAAGGACGGGTATTTAGATAGGTCAGAGATGCTTGCTATTTTGGGGGATTTACAATCTTTCCTAGACAATGAAGTATCTAATTTACCCAAATACGAGCAATGGTTGGAGGATAATGGTGGAACAGATAAAACGAGGTGAACTTTACTATGCCGACTTGTCCCCTGTGGTGGGGAGTGAACAAGGGGGTGTTCGTCCCGTTTTGGTGGTGCAAAATGATGTGGGCAATAAGTATAGCCCGACCGTTATTATTGCTGCTATTACTAGTAAAATAAACAAAGCAAAATTACCTACACATATTGAGATTGTAGCCTCTACATATGGATTGGAAAAGGACTCAGTCATTTTGTTAGAGCAAATACGAACACTGGATAAAAGTCGGTTGCAAAATAAAATAGGTGATTTAAGCGAATGGGTTATGAAGAGCGTAGACAAAGCATTATTAATAAGTTTGGGGTTTTATAAATAATTGATATAAAGCCTTTTTTTATAGAACCTTTATATTGTTTTTCATACAAGAAGTAAAAGTATTTTTCAATATAAATAATAGATATTTTTTGATGCAAATAGTAGTGTTTTTTTGATGCAAATAGTAAAAGCCTTTTTTGCACATAAACTAGCATATAAGT
>CAYJAI010000031.1:0-4965 GCA_964368395.1 uncultured Christensenella sp.
GCCTTCAACATAAAGCCAAACATTTAACAAAAACCAAACATTTAACAAAAACCAACTTTAATGTAAGCCTAACTGATATTTGACCCAAAGCCAAACTTAAAAACAAAAACCATTCAACACAAACGGACACTTCACATAAGGTATAACCATCCGTTTAACCGAGCAGGGCACTAAATATAAATTTAACCAAAAACTCAACAAAAATCCTATTTGTTTGGTTTTTTACAGAATTATCTATACCTCGTAAATCAATAACAGTAGGCGGACAAAAACTCGGCGGACATCACTTGCATACGGAAGCACAGTGCTAGTCAGCACTTCCTCGTTGGAAACATATTGCAGTAGACTGTTCGCACTGGAAACAATCATAAGGATATCTTCCAACTGCTTTTTTTGGTTGTCAAATAATTGCTGGTTATAATAGGAGGCTTCAAGTTGAATGTTTTTTATTTGCAGGTTAGCATTTATTTCAGTAACTTCGTTAGTGTCAAGGTTATAAGTGATATCATATAAAGAGTTTAGCGTGGAAAGGGTGAAGTTAAAGCATTTTTGATACAATTCGCGGTCGGCATCTAAAAAAGAGGAAAGGTTTTCGCTTTTAACTTCTATTTTCATAATCTCTGGTTTAAGGCTATCTGTGGTAAGTTGGTCGCTCACTTTTTCAGCATCCTTTTGGTTGGGATATGCTGAAAGAATAATATGATAAGTATCTTTCTTGAAAATAACGCCTGCTCCGCCACGAACCCGATACTTTTGTGCTTGCTCAGTGGCATATTCAGAGTCTGTGCTATTAGTGTCCACCATAATAGCATAAAATGTAGATGTTTGAGTCCCTTCACCTTTCCCGAAAATAAAATTTATATAATTCAAACCAAAGAGAGGGGAAAGTAATAGGCTGAATAATAAAGTTAAACCTAAAACGCTTAGAATAGCGCCTATCCCAAAAAATGTTTTTCTTTTTATAACAGAAACCTCTTGATATTCCTCTGAATTCTTTCTTGCCATAGAATACATTTATGCTAAAAAATTGAAAAAATTGCAAAAACAGTCTTAGTTTGGTTGCTTTACTACTTTTTTGTGATAAAATATATATATTAGGACAGAAACTGTCTAAGAATAAAGGAGAGGGGATATTATGAAAATTCAGCCATTGTTTGACCGCATAGTTATTAAACAGGAGAAAGCGGAGAGTAAAACATCAAGCGGAATACTGCTAGCAGGCTCTCAGGAAAAGCCTCAGATAGCGACTGTTTTAGCAGTGGGTGCAGGCGGAGTAGTGGATGGAAAAGAAGTTGTTATGCAGGTTAAAGTAGGAGATAAGGTTTTATATCCGAAATATGCCGGTAGCGAATTTAAGATTGATGGCGAGGACTTAGTTGTTTTACGCCAAAGTGATATTTTAGCAATTTTGCTGGACAATTAAGGAGGTTAAAAAAAAGATGTCTAAGTTGATAAAAAGTGGAGAAGAGGCGAGAAAATCGCTAGAAAAAGGTGTTAACAGTTTAGTGGATACCGTAAAAGTGACACTTGGGCCTAAGGGTAGAAATGTGGTGCTGGAACGAAAGTTTGCAACGCCTTTGGTTACAAATGATGGAGTGACCATTGCAAGAGAGATTGATTTACCAGATGCTTTTGAAAATGCAGGGGCTCAAATCATAAAAGAGGTATCTATAAAAACTAATGATGTTGCGGGTGATGGAACGACCACCGCAGCCGTTTTAGCGCAGGCTATTATAAAGGAAGGAATGCGCAACTTTGCCGCAGGAGCAAATCCTATTATTTTAAAGAAGGGCATTAAAAAAGCGGTAGATGTTGTTGTGGAAGAGTTGAAAAAACAAAGCAAGTGCATAGACAATGAAAAGTCTATTGAGCAAATTGCCAGCATATCCGCAGGAGATGAAGAGGTTGGGCGATTGATTAGTGAGGCTATGAAGAAAGTAGGCAAGGATGGAGTTATTACCATAGAGGAAAGTAAAACAATGGAAACAGAGTTGGAAGTTGTTGAGGGTATGAAGTTTGACCGTGGCTACGCATCTAGTTATATGAGCACTAATATGGAAAAAATGGAGGCAGTTGTAGATGACGGGCTTATTTTGATTACAGATAAAAAGATAAGCAATATTCAAGAAATTCTGCCTTTGTTAGAGCAGGTGGTAAAAACGGGGCAAAAGTTAGTTATCATAGCAGATGAAGTTGAGGGTGAAGCCCTTGCTACTTTGGTAATAAATAAATTACGCGGAACTTTTACTTGTGTAGCCGTTAAAGCACCTGGTTTTGGTGACCGTAGAAAAGCAATTTTAGAAGATATTGCAATTCTTACAGGCGGGAAAGTTATAAGTGAGGAATTAGGACGGAACCTTAATGAAACCACAATGGAGGACTTAGGGCGCGCTCATCAAGTTGTTGTGACTAAGGATAGCACTACCATAGTTCAAGGCGGTGGGGCTAGCAAGGATATTCAAGAGAGAATCACGGCTATTCGTGCTCAGATAGAAGATTGCACTAGTGAGTATGACCGTGAAAAACTTGCTGAAAGGTTGGCAAAACTTGCAGGTGGTGTGGCTGTTATAAGAGTGGGTAGCGCTACCGAAGTAGAGATGAAAGAAAAGAAATTAAGAATAGAGGATGCTTTGGCGGCTACTCGTGCCGGTGTGGAAGAAGGTATAGTTGCAGGAGGAGGAGTGGCTCTTTTGCGTTGTAGTGGCGCGATAGAAAAGTTGGCTCAAAAATTAGAGGGTGATGAGAAAACGGGTGCGCAAATAATTCAGTCTACCTTACAATCCCCTATTCGCCAAATTGCACAAAACGCAGGCGTAGATGGCGGTGTTGTGGTGGCGCGAATTTTAGCCGATGATAATGTTTATTTTGGCTATGATGCAATGCGGGATGAGTATGTGGATATGATGGAAAAGGGAATCATTGACCCTACAAAAGTTGTTCGCTTTGCTATTCAAAACGCAGCAAGCGCTTCTTCAACTTTATTGACTACTGAAAGTATAGTGGTATCTGAGGAAGAAAAATCCAGTCAAAATCCAGCAGAAATGCCTATATAATCTAAACCGAAACTTATGAGTTCTAACATTATAATTTGAACTACAACTATGAGTTCTAACATTATAATTTGAACCTAAATTTATGAGCGCAACATTAAAATGGTTATCTAGAAATATAAATAACTGTTGAGAAAAAAGATAGACAAGAGAGTGGGAAGCCACTCTTTTTCTTGTTGATTTCTTATGTAGGTTTTCAACAAAAAGAACAATATAATTGCTGAGCGCTGGACAGTGCAAGGTTGTCATTTGTGTGGTGTCTGTCCTTTTAAAAGATTTGCACCTACTTGAAGCGGGAAGTAACTCTCTTTTTTTTGTCACTTTTTTATGTCATTTGTGCGGTGTTTGTGCCCCTATAACTCTACTAAGAATAAAAAATATATAGATTTTCTTTATGTGTTTTAATTTTTTATAACTTTGAAAAAGTATGAAAGAGTATAAAAATTAAGCAATCCTCTAATCAAGATGTTTAATAACTTTATTTTTTATTTTTGATATGCTATACTAAAAATAGGAGATGAAAATGAAGAGGTTTTTTTATAGAATGTTTCAGGGAGTTATGCGAATAGGAATGTATTTTTTAGCGTGGAGAAAGCCTAAAATGCTAATGGGCGAAGGTTCTATTTCCGAAGTTCCTGAGATTTTTTTAACCAATAATATTAAATCTGTTTTATTAGTAACAGACAAAGGCATTGTTCAACACAAACTGCATCTTTCTCTGGTTAAAGGACTGAAAGAGGCAGATATTCAGTGTGTGGTTTACCATAAAACTATGGCTAATCCTACCATAGATAACATAGAGGAAGGGTTGGAAATTTATAAAAATAACAACTGTAAAGGGTTAATTGCTTTGGGTGGCGGTTCCCCTATGGATTGCGCTAAGGGAATAGGTGCAAGAGTTGCGCGCCCCAAGAAAAGCATATCTCAAATGAGAGGGTTGTTAAAAGTTGGACGAAAAATTCCGCTTTTGGTAGCCATTCCCACCACCGCAGGAACGGGCAGTGAAACCACAGTTGCTGCCGTTATAAAGGATAGTAGGACACACGAAAAATACGCTATCAACGACACTCATCTGATACCGCGTTATGCCGTTTTAGACCCTACACTCACCTTGACACTACCGCGGTCTTTGACCGCCTCAACGGGTATGGATGCGTTAACGCACGCCATAGAGGCATACATAGGAAAGGGTAATACAGCAAGCACTAAACAAAGCGCTGAGGAAGCAACGCAACTAGTTTTTGAGAGCTTACCAAAAGTGGTTAAGGATGGAGAAAATATCCTTGCTAGGCAGAATATGCAAAGAGCATCCTTTCTTGCTGGATTGGCTTTTACGCGTGCATATGTTGGAAATGTTCACGCCATAGCGCACACCTTAGGAGGGCAGTATGGAGTTCCTCACGGTTTAGCAAATGCGATTATTTTGCCTTATGTTTTGGAATATTATGGTAAGAGTATATACAAGAAAATTGACCAACTCTGTGAAAAAGTAGGCTTGTTCGTTAAGGTTGAAACACCTCAGAAAAGAACGCGGAAATTTATAGAGCATATTCGAAAAATGAATAAATCTTTTGGCATAGGAGGGGCAATTCCCGAACTCAAAAAAGAGGATATTCCGCTACTTTGCAAAAGGGCGGACAAAGAAGCAAATCCTTTATATCCTGTTCCTAAAATTTTCACACTGGAAGATTTTGAAAATATTTATAATATGATATTAGAGAAAGAAAGCCCATCAGAAAAAGTTGATTCCACAAGATTAAAATCCAAATAATATAAACTGAACTAAGCAGTGAGCCTAAGGCATTAAGCAAAGTCCGAATAACAGAACTTGAAGCGTTGAACCTAAGGCATTAGGCAAAGTCCAAATAATATAAATTGAAATTATGAACCTAAGGTATTAAGCAGAAGATAAAAT
>CAYJAI010000031.1:5065-10099 GCA_964368395.1 uncultured Christensenella sp.
TCCAAATAATATAAATTGAAATTATGAACCTAAGGTATTAAGCAGAAGATAAAATAATATCAAAAAGATTATATGAGAAAAATAAGGCTTGTGAGCCTTTCTTTTTTCCTCTTTTTTGTTAGTCTTTTTTTGCTAGTTTTTATTTGTTTTTATTTAGGCTTGCCTATCTCATCTTTTTGCTTTGTTTTAAATTTGCTGTCCTTAATTTGTTTTCTCTGCATTGAAATTCAGTTTTTATTTTGCTTTTATTTTGATTTCTAGTTTGCTTTTAATTTAATTTTTATTTAGTTATTTTTACCTTATTTGATTTTTGCTGGACTCTTAATTTTTCTTTGTTCTATCCTTGCTTTCATTATTGTTAATTTTATCTTTCTTTTTATTTTCTGCTGTATTACCCGCGGTATTGTCTTGTTCGTTCTCTGTTTTTTTGCTTATATTCGCTTTAAAAACAGCCTGCTTTTTTATGTTTACTTTTGGCTGTTGTGCTGGTTCTGCCCAATTTTCGCCAATAGAGTGGAGGCTTGTTACGCTGGATGGAATTTGTTTATGTGCTATAAGTTTTAATATAATAACGCCCAACATAAGCATCCAAAACACTGCTAGGCATAGGGTAAATATCCAACTTTCAAGGAAGAATATAATGCCGGATACGCTGAAAATTACTAATATAATATAAAAAATAGAATGATTAAATGTCCGCTTTTTAAATAAAATTAAAGTGGTTGGATTTTGAACCGCCTTCAAGCCTTTCCGCCCTGATATAGTGATTATCAAGCCTAGGGTGAGAGATAATACGAAAAATATTGTCATTGCAACGAACTCGGATATGCCCAAGAAAGAGAAAACGCTGAACAAAATATCCACACTTCCAAAAGCCTCCCCACTCCATTCGGGGTCTGTAAATAAAAGGAAAATCCCCAACACTAAAACGGCTAGCGCTCCAAGCAAAAACAATAATCCGGTTATAATCTCTAATATGCAAGAAGTCCTCACTAGTCGCCCCACTTTCGGGGCTTCAAAACTCGTTTTTTCTGCTCTCACTTAAATCCTCACTATACAATATTTTAAGTTCATCAAACTAACTTCTTATTTAGGCTATCTTTTTATTAAATAAAAGTCAAGAGAAAGTATTAGTTGTAAGTCCACTGATTGTTTATACCGCAATTCATATAATCTAAAAAGTATTTTTTCACCTTTATAATTCATATACCCACCATTAAGCAATCTTGCAATTCTAACTAATTTAAGAGTTATATATAACACTTCAAAGGATGTTTTATATTTTAGAAATCTTTGTTGTTTTCCCAATCTCAGATGGTTTAGTTTTATTATGTTGTCCTTAACCGCAACTTTTCCCATCAATTTTTTCATATAATCAAAATCTCTGCCAACTATTGTTGCCTGCGAAAATACTTTGCCACTAAAAAAGTTTGTCATATCCTTTGGCTTGTTTGCTAATCTTAGAGGGGTATAAAGAAAGGACTCAAAGAGCATTTAGTATTTTTCAAGAACCCTTTTTCTATCCTTAAAGAGGGTAGCCTTTTTCATCTTTTCTAATCAAGGGGTATAATCTTTGTTATTTTTCCCATAAAGAGATATAGCCTTTATTATGTTTTCTAATCAAGGGATACAGCCGTTGTTGTTTTTCAATCTTTCTTATATATAATCATCTTAGAATTTTGGATATCCCACTCAGCAAAAAGAATGTTTTTCAATTCCTTTTCGCTAGATACGCCCAACTGTTCAAATAGCCATTTTTCATCCTTGCTTAAATCCCTAAGCGAAGAATATACTACATCGCCATCCACTACTAGAACTTTTGGTAACTGAGCGGGTTCTGTTGCTATATTAAAATCTTTGGTGGTAGTTGCCCTATATGTCGCCTTAGGCATAACGCTGAGTTCACCGTTGTTTTCAAATATGGCAAAGGCAATTTGGTTTATATCGAAATACCCCTTCATCCTACACAAAGACATTAACTCATTAACATCCAATTTGCTTTTTTTCAGTTGCTGATAATCTATCTCACCTCTGCATATTATAGTTAAAGGCGAACCCTTTAAAAACTTCTTAAAATGAGTTCCTTTTCGCCCCCAAAAAGTTATTAAAACATCAAAAATAAAAAATATACTCATTGCAATTAGGTAGTGATAAAAAGGCGTTTCAGTCAGGTCGGTCGCCATTTCTGCCGCTATGGAACCAATAGAAATACCTATAACATAATCTATAAATTCCAACTGTGCAATTTGCTTTTTACCTAAAAGTTTTGAGATGATAAAAAGATAAACAACTGAAATTGTTGAAACAATTAACAACCACCAAATATTGTCCATATTATAAATATTACCAAAAAGCATATCTTTATAATAAGAACAGGAACTTAACCGCTTAGCGAAAACTAAAACCAACTTTAATATTTGTAAGAACTTTGTTTTTTCCACTATTAGAGGTGGTTATCCTTTGGTTGCGTTTCCTAATCGCGGGAGGCTTTGTTTTCCCTAATTGAGGGATAAAACCTTTGTTGTTTTTTACAACACCGTGCTACATTATTAAATAGCCGAATAGTTTCAAAAAAGTCTTCAACCGCTTGTCCTTGATGCTGTATATTACACCGCCAACTAGTGGAAAGCATCAAAAATAGGTCAACCCCTTTCCCTTTGGTTGCTTTTAATATTTCGGTATGCTATAATAAATTTTATGTATAAATTGATTTTTTTAGATTTGGATTACACTTTGGTAGACGATGACTTTAATATAAGCGCGCGAACGGTAGAGGCTTTGAAAAAATGTAAGCAGGCAGGTGTGCGTTGTATGATAAGTTCAGCACGCCCACGAATTCGTAGCCGTCAGTTTTTTGATAGATACTATGCGGACAATATTGCAATATCTACAAACGGAACGGATATTTATGATTTTAAAAAAGAAGAAAGTTTGTTTATTGCTGAGATTGAGAGTGACTTTTTAAAAGACTTATATTTAGATTGTATTAACCATCCCACCAACAATACGCGTATCCGCCTAGTCACAGGCAATTATTCGTATACAAACCGTATGAAATATGATTATGAAACATTGTTTCCAAAGGATATGACAAACTTTTTTAGTGACAAAGTATTTTCGCAGGCAACAATAGTTGGCAAAGATTTTGATTATATGAAAAAATTGATGGAAAAAGTTGCGTGTAAGGACAACATTATTGTTCCGCATCATTCCAGTTGCCTGGTTGATTCCTCCGCAGATACCAGCCATATATTTTTCGATGTTACCGTAAAGGGGGTAAATAAAGGCAAGGCTGTTAAAAAGGTTTGCGAGCATTTGAGCATATCCCCTGAAAAAATTATAAGCATAGGTGATGGACGAAATGATATAAGTATGTTCAAAGAATCGGGCTTAGCCGTTGCGGTGGACAATGCCTTAGACATAGTTAAAAAAGAGGCAGATATAATTATTGGCGCAAATAATAAGGATGGCGTTGCTATATTTTTGGAAGAGTTGGCTCAAAATAATTTTAAAATTCAAAAGTAAATCATTACAATTACGAAAGTAAAGTGTTACAATTAAAAAAACAAAATATTAAAATTCAAAAGTAAAGGGTTACACTTCAAAAGGTAAAATAAAGAATTAGATTTTAAAAATAAAGTAGTGGGGAAATTCAAAAGCGAAAATCAAGTGGTAGAACTTATGTAAGGTTTTGAAATTCAAAAAGTAAAAATAAGTATCAGAAATTTTAGGATAAGTGAAGTTTGTTGTATACAATTCAAGCAATAAAATAAATGCAAACTTAATAGCGAAATAAGATTTTTAAATTCAAAGTAAAAATAAAAACTAAAATAATACCCGTCGCAAATCAAAACTGATTTCTAATTAACTATTTTGAAACAAAAAAGCAAGGAGTAAAATCCTTGCTTTTTTAATTATAATCACTTGTTAATCACGAATGAGAGGCAAAGCCATTTTTTGAAATAATAAAGTTCTTATAATATTTTATTGGTGACCCCAGCGGGAATCGAACCCGCGTTACCACCGTGAAAGGGTGATGTCTTAACCGCTTGACCATGGGGCCTTGTTATTTTTTTTCTGATAGTTATAATTTGAAATTATAATCTTACGCACAACAGTGATGTTTATTGCAGAAATGTTTTGAAAATAGTTTCCGTTCAAAGCAAGATAGGGTTGTTTTTACAAGTAGTGTTTTTTATTCAAGGTAAGTTTTTTCACGAACTTTGGATAAGTAGTATTTTTCAAAGCAGGGCGATTTTGTTTTATAAGTAGTGTTTTCCGTTCAAAGTAAAAGTCCGTTCTACAAAATAAAGTTTTTCATTCAAACCACAGTATGTTTGTCTGTCCGAAAATGGTAGCGGCGGAGGGATTCGAACCTTCGACCTATCGGGTATGAACCGATCGCTATAACCAACTAAGCTACGCCGCCAAATCATCCAATTTATTTTCCAAGTTTAACATATTCTAAAATATAAAACAAACATTAAATCAATATCAAAAAAATTTTGTTTCGTATGTGAATCCTAGTATCAATCATCCAGTCCGTTAATTATGAGTTATTACGCTTCTTGAATTGATGGAGAAAATGTTTCATTCATTTTCCTTACTAAGTTGATTATTGCTCTTTTAGAATATTGAATTTATTCGCAAATAAAATTGATAATACTAGCGAAAAACCCATAACCCATAATGGTATAAACAAGTTTACACTAAAAAAGAGTTGTTGTCAAGAAAAAAATTACAATACAAAGATAAAAATAAAGTTCTAATTGCTCACCCTTTAAGGTATCCAGCAAACCGAAAAAGAAACATTAAATTTAAAAACTATTTAAGCGAACCCAATAAAGCAACGCCGAAGTCAGGACTTTTAAATAAAGCCGAACTTTTAATTGTTTGTCTTATACCATATCCAGCAAGCGGAAAGAGGATAGCAGTTTTGATATAATCATTTGGAATCCTTACAAAGAAAAAGGAGTTCGTAAGCAACTTTTGCAAGGAGTTTTCACGAAAGGCAAGCAATCTATCAAGCGGACA
>CAYJAI010000032.1:0-6477 GCA_964368395.1 uncultured Christensenella sp.
CTTGATTTCCTCTTATGTATATATTATAACAAAATTCGCAAAAAGGCAACAAAAACCTTAATCAAAGTTAGGGTGGGTCAAACGGCTGATATTTTTTAAAATAAAAAATCGTTTAGGACATATAACTTTGAAGAAGATAGAGGTTATAAGATATAGCGAAGTGCTTAAATGTTTGTGAAGTAATAAAAAAGTAATAAAAAAGTGTAAAAAATGAAAAAAATTGGTTATTTTTTATAAAATAGACAACACGCTGTCATATTTAATGTTGTATTATTAGAACATATGTTCTATATTAACAAAAGAACATATGTGAAATGATTTTTGAATAATATTTTAAAATATTATTCAAAAATGTGTCGCTAGGCATTGACAAGTGTCCAATGTATATTATAAAATGCTGTTGATAGGATGCAAAGTCCTAGTGGCAATTTACATTATTTTTTTAAAAAAAGGAGAAAAAAATGAAAGGGAAAATTTGGGTAAGGACTTTACTACAAGCGTATAACTATATCAATCGTATGGTTAGGGTGGTGGATAAGCAGGTGATTAACAAAGGGGCGAGTTCACATTTCTCATACGGCTATGGACAAACTTTAAGCACAATGGATGCCATTATGGAACTGACCGAAAGGAAAAGGCGTTTAAATTGTGTAAAACATCTTATTGAGGATAGTTTGCAGTTTATACCAGCAGAGAGTAGCAAGATTTTAGTGCTTCGTTTTTTGGATAAGCAGACAGATAAGGAAATTGGAAAGTTATTGGGAATAAGTGCACGAACAGTGCAAAGAAGGATAAATAAGGCTTTGGGAGAGTGTTATCTATGCTTTATTCGACAAGATTACAACGCAGAAAATTTGCAAAAATTCTTGGAAAATGAAAACTGGATAATAGAGATGTTCAACCGAAATGTAGATAGGAAGAAAACAAAGGAAAAAAAAATTGAAATGAAGATTCCTAAAAAAATTGACACAAAAACTATTCACACTGTGGCAAATGTGTTGTGGGGCTAAAAATCAAAATTATCATTATCTATCTTTTCTTGTGGCTGGTATGGTAATTGGTTTGTTGGTTGAACTTTTCCCTTTTTATTTTTCCGCATAGGCGCGAACAGAATCAAAATCAAAAACAAAGCACCTATACTTAAACCAGCAATCAAAAGCAAATTATTTACATTCAATAGTTCAGGAGAAATAACGCCTCCTGAAACAGGGGAGAGCGCAACTTCCTCAGTATTTTCAGGTATTTCTGTTAAATTTTCGGTTAACAAAGCATAGATATAGCCTTTTAAAATACCTTGTTGCGAGGTATAAGTCACAAAAAGCCATTCAGAGCCTAAGCCTTTTATTCCCTCATCTCCGCACAATTTGCCCAAATATTGAAGGGTAGTATTGGGGGGAATGAGTCCTATATAATCGCCATCTACACTTGGTATAGAAAGAATGACCGCAGAAGCACTGCCATTGGTTTCAAAAGTTATACCTTCGGGAAAGGGTGTAGTAGGGGTTTGGTATACCGGAGTTATTTTATTTTGTAGAACATAGCCGTTCACGCCATTATAGCAAACTTTATAGAAGGAGTTTTCACTACTTAAAATCTTAACAAAATAGGTAGGTGTAAGTTCAAAATATATGTTGGACATATCCTCCGAAGAGGTTACGGTTCGGTATAATAGGGTGGATTCCTCAGTAATTCGCCCATATTGAAAAGAAGCAGCCTGAGAGGTGAAATTTTAAGGGCAAAATAGATACGCTTTTAATCTTGGAAAAAGGAGCAAAATTTTAAGGACAAAAGAGAAGGGGCAAGATTCAACTTTGCGAAAGAGGTAAAACTTATAGGACAAAAGAAAGGTTCATCCTTTATACGAAAGAACAGAACTTTAAGGGCAAAGGAGATATGCTTTTAATCTTTGCGAAAAGAAAGGATGTGTGTCTTTAAGCATTAAGTAAATAGTGCGATAATAAGCAAATAGGTTAGGGCGGAACTGAAACAAAAGGGGGAAGTGAAAAACTTCCCTTTTTTGCGTTGACAAAACATCTTTTAAGTGTTATAATCAAGTTAACGAAAATTTACATATTGATTTTTTTATTTCTGTCAAAAAGATTTGATTTTTTGTTTTTGTTTCTTATATAATATATTAAGAAGGCATATGTGGGTAAAAAAATGAATTATTTAAAATCTATAATATCTTATTATTTGAAAAACTTTTGGTTTTTAACATTACTTTCGGTTATTCCAGCCCTTTTCATAGGGTTATTGTTAAGACCTTTTCAATTTGTTGAGTTTTTGTATCAATACCCCTTTCAGACCTTAGGTGGCTTTTCTGATTTCTTTTTTGCTATTCTTTCCTTTGACTGGCTAAGCCTTTTGTTAGGAATTGTAGGATTGTTTTTAGTTGCCACTATAATGAGTATTTTACTGGGGAAGATGGAAAGTCATTTTAGGATAGGCAGACAAAATTACAGTCTGAAAGATTCTGGTTTCAATAATAACTTTTCTAGCGTATTGTTAGCCGTGTTCTGTGTCGCTTTCTGCTATTTAGTTTTGGCTCTCTTGTCTGCTATGTTAATAATGCTGTTCAACTTTATTTTTTCGGGCTCATTGATGTTCATAAGCGTTATTTTAAGTTATATTGTTGCCCTGATATTCTTTTGGCTGATGTCTGTAATAGTGGTTCATTTCGGGGTGCTGGCAAGTGATAGGATGATTATGGGTTCAACTTTTGCAACTGCTATGAGCAACGCTAGTCAGGCAACACATAAAAACACTGCTCAAAGATTACTGGTTGGACTTCTGCCTTTTCTACTTAGTTTTTTGCTAACCTTACTAGGCAGTTGGCTTGGAATAGTTTGGTTGACTAATATTATTTCACTATTGATAATTTTACCTTATTTCTCTATATTTGTCTTAATACTTTTCTTCGACCACTATGGGCTGACACGATATGATACCCGTCCTTATTATAATTTAAGATAGGTGATTTATGATTTTAGATAATAGTTTTAGGGTTTTTTCAAATAAGTTTAGACTGGTGTGGCGCGTGTTGCTATATTGTTTGCTGGTTGTGGTTTTGTTATCTGGAATAGCGCTAGCCTCTTGTTATTCCTTAATTGTGGCGTTATCCGAAAACGGTTTTTTAAATCAGGTAGGGGATTTTATAAATGCTAACCTGTTTAATTTCCGAATAGATCAAATTCTGCAAGACGGCGCTCTTTTATTTAATGAATTTTTGGCTATAATATCCCTAAACACTCATCTTATACCTTTTGTTATCATACTTTTGGTTGTAGTCTTTCTGTTAGGCTCTATATTATTCGGGCTGTTAGAATTGCCTTTGATAGAGTGTATTTATGGGTATATGGGTAGTTGTTCCAAACTTAATTTTATGGGGTATTTTATTAGCAATTTCAGTCGCTCTCTAAAATATAGGTTAAGCAAATTGATTGTAACTGTTCCTTTGGATTTACTGATAGTTGCTTCTTTCTTTGCCCTTTTGCAGTTGTTTACACTAAGCGGATTTTTAAGCATTATTGCACCTTTTATCATACTTTTGGCATTGGTCCTTTTAATATCTCTTCGTCTAAGTTTGTTTGCAGAGTGGGGACCTTGTATAGTGGTTAACAATATAGGAATTTGGAAAGGATTAAAAGAAAACTTTAAAAACATACGCAAGAATTATAAAGTTGTTTTTGGAACAGTGCTTATAACGGTTATTTTGGCTTTTGCAGCAAATTATGGGCTTAGTGCTTTAACTTGTGGCGTAGCACTATTTATAAGTATCCCTGCCACCATAGTGTTTTTCAATGTAATGTATACTGTGATATATTTCCATTTGAACGGTCTACGCTACTATATTGATAAAGAGCGTATAATTACTCCAAAAAAGTTGGAGGATCAAGAACGCATAAAGGATATGCGTAATTTAATTTAGAAGATTCCACGCGAATTTGCGTGTTATAAATATTATAAAGGAGAAAAAAATTGAATCAAAAAGAAGAAATAAGTCCTACCGAACAGGGTTCGGAGGTTGTTTTGGTTGCACCAAACATAAAAAAGAGAGTCTTTGCAAGAAAGGACAAAATTGAAATTAAAAGAGAAGGAAAGAAAGAGTTTCAGGATACAAAACTAAACAAGAACAAGTTGAAAATTATGTTCTTTGGTGGCTCTGGTGAAGTTGGGAAAAACCTGACCGCACTTTGCTATGGTGATGATATTCTAATTGTAGACTGTGGAGTAGCTTTCCCAGATGAGGAAATGCCGGGCGTAGACTTAGTTGTGCCAGATATGACTTATCTAAAAAACAATTCGCAAAAAATAAAAGGTATTGTGCTAACGCACGCTCACGAAGACCATATAGGAAGTCTTCCATACTTTTTAGACACGGTAAAAGCGCCTGTTTATGGTAGTCGCTTAACTTTGGCAATGGTGGAAAACAAATTGAGGGAATTTCCTAAAATTAGGTTGAATGCTAAAATAGTTAAACCTCGTGATGTTGTTAAAATAGGATGTTTTCAAGTAGAGTTTATCCACGTAAACCACTCCGCTGCGGGAGCATATGCTTTGGGCATAAAAACTCCGGTGGGGCTCATTGTTCATTCGGGTGATTTTAAGATAGACTGGACACCTCCTATTGGTGAAACAACTGACCTTTCGCGTTTTGGTGAACTAGGGCAGAGGGGAGTGTTAATGTTTTTATGTGAAAGCACTAATGCAGAATACGAAGGATTTACTATGAGTGAAAGCGTGGTGAGAGATACTTTGCATAAACTTTTCGAGAAACATAAGGATAGCAGGTTAATAGTAACTGCGTTTGCATCTAATGTTCATCGTATGCAACAAATAATGTATTTAGCAAAAGAGTTTAAGAGAAAGATAGCCTTTGCTGGACGCAGTATGATAAATAATATGGAAGTTTCTATGAAAGCGGGTGAGGTTGTTTTTGATAAAGATACAATCATAGATATTGCTCGTGCTAAAAATCTAAAAGATAGTGAGACTTTAATTTTAGCGACAGGCAGTCAAGGGCAGGAATCCACTGCTTTGGCGCGTATGGCAAATGGTGAATTTCAAGGTTTAAAATTAAAGAAAGGGGATGTAGTTATTTTCTCATCCTCTCCTGTTCCGGGCAATGAAAAATCAGTATCTGGAATAATAAATCAGTTGATAGATATGGGAGTAGTGGTTATTTATAATGACCTTGCTACCGTTCACGCTTCGGGGCACGCTTGTAAGGGGGAACTCAGGCTAGTTCATAAATTAGTAAAGCCGAAATATCTTGTTCCTGTTCACGGTGAGCCAAAGCAACAGTTAGCGCACAAGTTGTTGGCTATGGAAATGGGGATGAAAGAAAGTAATATTTTTGTTCCTCGTAATGGAAGCGTTTTAGAAGTTACTCCACAAGGGGTAAGTTTTGCCGGAGAGGTTCAGTCGGGTGAATGTTTAGTAGATGGGCTGGGTATGGGAAGTCTGGACAGCAGTGTGTTAAAAGACCGTAAGCAACTAGCAAATGAAGGGCTATGCGTTGTTGTTTTGGGCGTGAATATGCAGAAAGGTATAGTAGTTTCTGGGCCTGAAATGATTGCACGAGGGTTTATTTACTCACACGAAGCAGAAAAGATTTTAGATGAAGCAAAAGCAGTTCTAATGAATTCATTATCCAAAGTGGATTTGAAACAAGTAGAGTGGAATGAGATGAAAAACAATATAAAGCAAATTCTTACCAATCTTTTTTATAGAAAAATTGAGCGTAAACCTATTATAATTCCTATTGTTATGGAGGTTGAAAACTAAAATGCAAGCAATGGAGCAGTATGCCAAGGAAAAGCATATATGCATAGTGTTGCCTGAAACGCGGATTTTTCTGAAAGAATTATGCGTAAAACTAAAACCTAAAAAAATATTAGAGGTAGGAATGGCGATAGGCTATTCCGCTTCTGTTATGTTATCTAGTTGTGAGGCGCATATAACTTGTTGTGAGGCAAGTTTGCCTAATATTAAGTTAGCCAAACAGAATTTTGAAAGGTTAAAGTTAAGCGACCGAGTTGATATAGTGGCGGGTGATTGCCTAAAAACTCTACCTGATTTGCAGGGGCAGGTTTTTGATTTGATTTTTTTGGATGGACCTAAGGGATTATATCCGGATATACTGAAACTATTGTTGCCCTTACTCTCGAACACGGGAGTGTTGGTAGCGGATAATATTTCTTTTAGGGGTATGGTAGAAGGGGAGCCCATTACCCAACCTCGCTTTGAAAAAACAGTTCAAGCCTTGCGCCGTTTTATCCAAGACATCCAAGACAATAAAGAGTTGAAACTAGAAATTAAAAAAGTTGGCGATGGTTTAGCCCTTGTTCAAAAAAGATAAAGGCATAAAAAATAGAAAAAGATTGCTTTATTGTTTAGCAATAGGGCAAAGATGTTTAGCAATATGACAAAGTCATAAAAAGAGTAGACAGAACAAAAAATCAAAGATATAAAGAT
>CAYJAI010000032.1:6577-9894 GCA_964368395.1 uncultured Christensenella sp.
TATAAAGATAGTAGGCACAACAAAAAGACAAAGATATAAATGTAACAAGGGAGGAAAATTATGAAGATAGAACTTTTAGCACCAGCAGGAGATAAGGAAAAGTTGGAAACGGCTTTTTATTTTGGAGCAGATGCTTGTTATTTTGCAGGGAAAAAGTGGGGGCTTCGTGCTTTTAGTGAAAATTTTGACAATAATCAGTTAGAGGAATATGTTCAATATGCGCACTCGTTAGGAAAAAAGGCTTATATAACAGTAAATATTCAGGCACACAATAATGACTTTGATGGCTTAGAGGAATATTTATGCTATTTAGAAAAAATAAAGGCAGACGCGGTCATTTTATCTGATGCTGGAATATTAAGTTTAGCCAAACAGGTAGTGCCTAATTTGCCTATTCATCTTTCCACACAAGCGAGTGCATCTAACAAATATTCCGCAAAGTTTTGGGCAGATGCAGGTGCAAAACGAATTATTCTTGCACGCGAAGTATCTTTAACTGAAATAAAAGAAATTCGTGATTTTTTACCGCCTGAGGTAGAGTTAGAGGCATTTGTTCACGGCGCTATGTGCATAAGTTATTCAGGCCGTTGTTTACTTTCTAACTACTTAGCCAATAGGGATAGTAATCGTGGTCAATGTGTTCAGGCTTGCCGTTGGGAGTATCGCTTGCGTGAAGTTTCACGCCATTCTGATGAACTGGAAATACAAGAGGATGATAGAGGCACTTATATATTGAACAGCAAAGATTTATGTATGATAGAGCATTTGGATAAAATGGTGGAAGCAGGCATAACCAGTTTTAAGATAGAGGGTAGGATGAAGTCACCTTTTTATGTTGCAACTGTGGTAAATGCGTATCGCCGTGTTTTGGATATGGCGGACAAGAAAGCAGAGCCTTTTTGGAGAAAAGAATTAGAAAATTGTAGTCACCGAAAATTTACAACGGGATTTTATTTAGATGAAAAAGATAGAGAGTATTTAGAAAGCAGTCAACCCATAAGCAATTCTGAATTTGTTGCGATGGTTACTGCATCTACTAAGGATGGTTTTTGCGAGATAGAGCAAAGAAATCGTTTTAAATATGGAGATAGGTTAGAGATACTTTCACCTAACCATACTTTCTTAAAAAGTTTTGTGGTGGAAGAAATGTTTGATAATAAAGGAAATGAAGTGCGAGACGCCTTATTAGTTCAGCAAAAACTCAGAATAAAAACACCATATAATTTACAAGAAAAAGATATTTTAAGAAGAGTTAAAAACAGTTAAAAAATATTCAAAAATATGTTAGTTAGCAATAGTATAAGGTGAACTACAAGAGTGGTTTAAGCAAATGAAGTAAAGGATATTTAAAATAAAAATCGGAGGCTTTCTCCGATTTTTTATTTTTTACTATAAGACTGGTTTTGTTCGTTTTTTTCAATTTGCTTTGTTTACTTTCTGAGTTACTGTCTTTTGTTATTTTTTACTATAAGACTGATTTTGTTTACTTTTACTTTCTGTTTTTATTGTTCGCTTTTTTTAACAAAAATTGTTTTATCAAAAATGTCGTTCATCTCTGCTTTTTTGATTTGTTCGCTCTCAGGGGTATCCACTAATAAATCATAAAGAGCATTTGCTCTGTTTTCAGTAAACATAAGCAGTTTGGCGTAATCATCCTTTATTGCCTTTAAGCCATCTGACTTTCGTGTGATTACTGTGGTATCCGCATTCTGTAAACTTGCTAATAATTTTCGGTCATTAACGCAGGCAATTACTTTTATATAAGGTAATGTTTTTATATCAAAAATACGCTTGGTGACTTCGGAACGCAAGTTTAAAATACAGGAAGCAATTATCCTTTGGACACGGTTATGTGAATATCTGCGAGATACTGTCCGCTCTAAAAACTGTTCGTAATTCACGCTTTCGCGTGCGCTGAGGATAAGTTTATTTTCGAAACCCTCCACAACATCGTAGTTAATTTTCAACTCATTCGCCGAAGTAGTGCGCAATTTAAATAAGGCAAAAGTTCCCCAAAGTTTATAGTTAGGTATATTGTTTAATTTCAGATGATTTGCGAAAATAAGAAAACTTTTCGGTGGGATATATTTTCGTATATTCCAAATCCGCTTGCTTTTTATTATAGAGTTACGGATACTGCTTGCGTTACTTAGTTTATATCCAAATTCGAAATCAAAACCGTGGTAAGGCTCTTGTCTTTTGACCGTAATAGGTTTTATTTTTTTATTTTTCACTTTAAATAAAGCGCGGACATATTCCACCGCTAAAATATTGTTGGGCTGAGTGAGCATATCCAAAACCACCTTAGGCTTGGTAAAACTAACTAAATTTTTATTTATACATTCTGCAAGAGCCCGCACCTTAGATGTTCCTAAGGAGTAGCCTTCCTTTAATAGTTTTTTTATTGCCTGACTATAAAAAGCAGGTTCTTTATATAAAAATTCGGCAAGTTCGGTTATGCTTTCTACATCGCCACATTCGCTACCAAAAGATAGGTGAGTTACATCTTTAAAACTGCACGCAATTTTTACCGCTGCCATAGCAAAAGTTTCAGCATTAGTTGCCGCGAAGTATGTGGGAATACTGACCACAGCGCTTGCTCCGCCCTCAATAGCCATTAAAGCCCGAATCTTTTTGTTCACAATAGTAGGTTCTCCGCGTTGGCTAAAATTAGGACTCATAATACACAGGACAGCATCACATCCGGATTGCTCTAAACTTTTTTTGATATGATATTGGTGCCCGTTATGAAAAGGGTTATATTCGCATATAATTGCACAAAGTTTCATAAAATTCCCACCTTTTGTTAAAGTATAATCTAAAAATGGTTTAATAGCAAGAAAATTAAGCCTTAATGGTGATAAAATCTTAGTATGTAAGGGAAAAGTTTCAAGCAAACAGCCCGATAATATGGAAAAAGGCAATAATTTATATATTATAACCAAAAATTTATTGACAAATACACTTGAAAAGTATATAATGTTACGGTAAAGTTTTTTACATATATTATTTTCGGAGGTTAAACCTATGGCTACGCCTAAATCAAGAACCTCTAAGGCAAGAAAACATTCCCGTTTTGCAAACTGGAAGATTTCTGAACCTTCAATATCTGAATGCTCTCGATGCCACGAACCTAAGTTAAATCATAGGGTTTGTCGCAGTTGTGGGTATTATGATGGTCAGGAAATACTTGTAATAGAGAAAGAAAAGAAAACGGCAGAGTAATTCATTACTCATTAAAAGGTAACAAATCAATTGGTTTGTTATCTTTTATTTTTTAAATAAATAACAAGACAAATAACAAGACAGAAAGAAAA
>CAYJAI010000033.1:0-4251 GCA_964368395.1 uncultured Christensenella sp.
CAAATGCAGCAAAAATGCAAGAAAAATGCAAATGGGCTTTTTAGGTGGTTTTAAGTATGGTTAATTTTTGTTAGTGTTGTTTGATGTTACACTTTTTAACTGATTTGCCACAAGCCGCTTAAACACTGAACTTATGTTAAAAAACCTTGTAGTATTATAAAATATTATAGAGTTTTAATAAGCAATAAGTGGCTTTATAAAACAGTTTTTATGAAAAACTACGGAACCAAAGGTCAGGAGTTCGAATCTCTTAGGGCGCGCCAATGAAAGCCTCATATTAGGCACTTTAAAGAGTTTTATAAAGTTTTTATAGAACTCTTTTTTGTTGTCTTTTAAAATGTTAGTATAGGCTTTCCACGAATATTTTTCGGTGCTTGCCATTGTATTATCAAAATCAAAAATAACAACTTTTGATTGACTAATTAAGTTGAAAAGTGTTTTATCCATACCAAATATTGACACAAAAATAGAGATTGTGTCAAGCCTATTAAAATAACGCAAAAACTAAACAAATAATGAGAACTTGGGGATATCCTGTTCTTCCAAAAAACCTAGGGCAGTCTCCAAATTTTTCTTTACCGTTGCTTCATCCAATCTGGAAAGTGTGCCTATTAGGTAGGCGCAATAGTAGCAGTAGGCATCACTATCAATTTCTGGATATGTGCCTTTATCATAATCAGAAAGCAATTTTAGCACTGCTCCAACAGCCATACTGCAAGCCATTTTAATTTCTTCATCGGACAAACCTTTATGGAAATCGTTGGAGATTTTATAAAACATAGTAGTGAAAAGATTAACATTTTCACGCTGTAAAAAATCTATAACCTCATTATGATAAAGCAGTGCCCAGTTCTCTTTTTTGCTCATTGCTTGGCGGAAAAAAGAAATATATATAATGCTATAATGCACATAACTATTATGATTTTCCACCAAATTTTCGTGGATAAAAGAATGAAGAACTTTAAGATAATCCGAAAAAAGTTCATCAAAAATCTTCCACTTATATTGAAAGTGGTAACTAATTGCACCCTTGGTTATTTTAAGTTCATCCGCAATCATCTGAAAGGTTGTTTTATCATAACCCTGTGTTTTAAACAGCCGTTCAGCAGAATCTAAAATATCCTTTTTTAAGTTGTTCTGTGATTCCTTATCTTTTTTCAAACTGTTTCCTCTTTTCGGATTTGATAATTCTTTTTCTTTTTGCAAAGCGTTTTCCTCTTTTAAGTTTCTATTTTTTCTATCTTGTTTCTGTTTTATTTTCTATTTAATTTTTGCTAGTTTTTATTTGTGCTTGACAACTTTTTATCTTCTTTCTATTTAACTTTTATCCAACACTTACCTACTGTCTTTTAAGTATTCTATCAATAATATTATACTTTGTCAAAAGATTTGTCTAAATTAGCGAAAAACTATACAACATATACCATTTCCAACTAATTCTATCGCATTTATGATGTATATACATAAATAATCTATACAAACACTATTTTGTATAGATTTTAGTTGACAAAAAACTTTTTTAAATGTATACTCAAAGCATTCACTTTATAAAGTGTTATAAAAAGGAGAAAAAAATGATTAGAATATTGACAGACAGCGGAAGCGGTCTTGAACCTAAGGATGCGAAAAAGCACAATTTTGAAATGGTGCATATGCCTATAAACTTTGAGGACTCTTCCTATTGGGATGGGCTAGATATAACTTCGGAAGAATTTTATAAAAAGTTAAAAGCGAGTAAAACGCTACCAAAAACTGCGGCGGTGAACAGCCATACCTTTGAAGAGGTTTTCAAGGATGTAAAAGAAAAGGGTGATGAAATGATTGTTTTTTGTATGTCCAAAGAACTTTCAATAACGCATCAGCAAGCGGTTTTGGCGAAAGAAACGGTGGGCTATGATAAAATTTATATAATTGATACATTAGGTGTAGCCGATATGCTAGTTGCTCAGGTTATGGAAGCGGTAAAAATGAGAAAGCAGGGATTAACGGCTAAGGCAATAGTAGCCGAAGTGGAAAAGTTAGTTCCAAAAACTAGACTTTTTGCTTATGTGGACACTTTAAAATACCTTCGCGCTGGTGGCAGAGTAAGTGCAACAAAGGCTATAATCGGAACGCTACTGGGCATCAAACCTAATCTGATTGTTGTAGATGGCAAACTGGACAGCACGGCTAAATTCGCTGGTGTTAGAAAGGCTCAGGAATATCTAGTGAATCGTTTAAGTCAACCCGATGTAGACCTTTCTAGGCCTATATATTTTGCTCATACCGATGCGAAAGCGGAGTGTGAAAAGGTTCGCGAGCAGATAGCCAAAAACATCAAATTCAAGGATGGTGGCATATACAATATTTCGGCTACCATAGGAACACACGCAGGCCCGGGCGCTGTTGCTATTGCTTTTTTTGAGAAATAAAATAAAAACTTGCTATATAAATAAATCCCGCCCGTATATAAAAACAGTTTGTAACTTATGCCTTTCTTACATATGTATATTTAGTATGTATTATAATAGTTCGCAAACTGACCCATATTTTTACAACTACAACTCAGTTACTATCTAAGACACAAAATTCTTGCATAAAAATAACCTATATAATATAAGGTGTCAACAATGATTTCAAGCAAACTTCATATCTAAGAGCATAAACACATAAATTGGTTGGCATTCTAAAAATAACCAAAACTGTTGTTAAAATAAAAAGCAATATATTAAATTAAAAATAAAAGAAATAAATTCTATGTGTTTATTTCTTTTTTTAAAGTTTTTATTTATTGCATAGATAGACAACCGTGAAAAACACTAATTGAGAATGAGTTCATCATATTTTATCTGCAAACAAACTCAATTTGATTTGACTCTTTAATGAAAAAGGATTATAATCAACTACCAGTAATTCAAGCAAAATAACAAAGACAATTTGATATCAACATTATTTAAATAAATTTGTTCATATTTGCTAACAGTAATCAAAAGAGGAAAGTATGGATATAGTAGATTTTTTTATCGGCCCCACCGAAAAAATAACAGGATTCCTTTACCAGCCCAGACATTTAATCACTCTTGGGTGCGTGATAGCGTTAACCTTGTTAATAGTCCTATTATTTAGGAAAAAAAGCCAAAAAACAAAACGAACACTCTTGTGGAGTTTAACCTCTATACTTATAATGTTTGAAATTGCATCTAGGGTTGTTCACTTTATTAAAGGCGGAGACTTTTTCCACCCTACCGTTATTCCTATGCACTTTTGCAGTATAATGGTGTGGATGATAATCATCGCGGTTATAGTGAACAATAAACATATGTATACTTTGAGTGCTATGGGCGGATTGATAGCCACGGTCGCCTTTCTGCTATACCCTGCCGTAGGCTTTAATGTCGCGATATGGAAGTTCCAAGCGTATTATAGTATTCTCAGCCACTCAATAGGCTTTATTATTTCGGTATTTTTGATAGCCGGCGGATTCGCCAAGTTTTACCTAAAAGATATCTGGGTGGCTGGCTTATTTTTGATAGCAAACTTCGCATATTCCTTTCTCTTAAATTTTTGGCTCTACCCATCTGAAAACTTTTTATACTACGGTGAAAACTTATTTCCAACCCCCTTTTGGGCGTGGATTATAATATACACTCTTATGGTTTTATTCTATTTTTCCAGTTTCTTTATAATTGCCGAAATGCACCGAAAACGAAAGCGCAGAAAAGAGGCTTCAAAATTAGGTCCGAACAATAAACAAATAGTGGGATAACTGAGGGAGTTTTTAATATACTGTTTCTTAAAATAAAAGCACGCTAGCAAATTTAAAAGCACAAAACAGTTTATACCCAGCACATAAATTTAGTAAGGCATTCTGCAACTATTTGCGATGCCTTTTTTAATATATACTTTTAATAAGAATTAGCAAAAAACTCTCTCTTAGATAAAACAAGTTACTTGCTTTATAGAAGAACTTCACAACATTCAAAAGTGGGTTTCATAAATGCTCTTCACAAAGGAGCCGAGGAAACAAAAGGTAGTGAATCAAAATCAAGCCAAAGTTATAACCTCCTGTCCCTTAAGACACCCCATAGCATCAAGCAAAAAGTCGGATAACATCGAACAGGCGCACATACACTGCTGAATAAAACTAACTTTAAGTTGCAAAAAATAGCCAAAAAAACAACAATCGTCCCCATCGAAAAACTATTGAATTTTAATTCCTGCTGTATTGATTGCCTTCTCTCAAATACATTTATCTTAATCTCTTTGTTGCAA
>CAYJAI010000033.1:4351-8748 GCA_964368395.1 uncultured Christensenella sp.
TTGCAAAAAACTTTTCCCTCCTCTCTTACTTGCGAAGAGGCATTTATCTCAATCTCTTTATTATGAAGAAACATTTGTCTTCATCTGTTTATTTTGATATAATATAACTATATTATTAGGAGGGAATTATGGAAAATCAAGAAAATGAAAAAATGCCACTTATTGGTGAAATGGCTCCGTCTTTTGAGGCGGTAACCACTCAGGGGAAAATCAAGTTTCCCGAGGACTACAAGGGAAAATGGGTTATACTCTTTTCACACCCAGCAGACTTTACCCCTGTTTGCACTACCGAATTTATATCTTTTGCCATGATGGAAGAGGAGTTGAAGGCTTTAAATACCGAACTCATAGGGCTTTCGGTGGACTCAATTTACGCGCACATTGCGTGGCTTCGAACCATTCGGGATAAAATTGAGTGGAAAGGATATAAAAATGTAAACATAACTTTTCCGCTGATTGAGGATATTAAAATGGATGTTGCTAAAAAGTTTGGAATGATTCAGCCAGGACAATCTACTACTCAGGCTGTTCGTGCTGTATTTTTTATTGACCCAAAGGGAAAAATACGAACCATTTTATATTACCCGCTTTCACTTGGTCGCAACTTTGCTGAAATAAAGCGTATAATTATAGCCTTACAAAAAGCAGATGCTGATGGTGTTGCAACTCCTGCGGACTGGCAACCGGGCGATGATGTTATTGTTCCAACACCAGGTTCTTGCGGAGCGGTGCAAACTCGAATGGAAAATATCGACAAAGATGTTTATTGCCTAGACTGGTTTTTGTGCTTTAAGCGAGAAGGTAAAAAAGACACAGATAAGGAATAGTTTACCAAATCTTACCCCTAGCGAGATAGGTTTTAATAAGACATATAAAACAAAATAATTAAAAGCAAAGCAACTAAATTTAATAGTTTATTTATTGCAAGATTTAAAAAACCATAATAGCATAATTGGCAAATATAAATATATAAGAAAGGTTTTTCTTTTACACCAGAAGGATTATTTGATTTTAGGTGTGTTTTTAGTTGTGATTTTTTTGAACTAGTAACTTAAATAGTTTTTAATTATAATAGAAAATAAGATAGAAAAGGTGTTTATAAACAACCTTATTTTCTGTTTGTTGTAATTGAGGCGTTATCTCCTTGCTTGTTTAAGGGGGTGTTTGATATAATTATACAAAACATTGCAAAGGATGAGGACTATGAAAGGATTGTTATATTTTGCTCAAAACCCTGCATTTCAGCATTTAACTAAGGTTGGTAAAACTACCAAATTGATTGTTGAAGATAGAGGCTTAACTGGAAGCAATGTTCCAGAAGATTTTGACTATATTAAAGTTTTAGAATGTGAAAATGTGGACTGGGCTGAAAAAAAGGTGCACGAACAATTTGGCGGTTTTAGACACTACTCTCAAAAAGGTAGAAAAACTGAATTTTTTTGGAGCGGATGTATAAAATCCGCAATAAAATATGCTTTGGATTTAAGAGGTGTTAACGACATCACAAAAGAAGAAACAGAGGAAATAGAAATTGTCACTGAAAGTGGAGAAAAACAAAAACAAAGAACCCCGCAAACAACTTTTGAAATGATAGGGTTGCCAATAGGTTCCGAAATTTATTTTAAGTATGACACAAGTCTTGTTGCAAAAACTGTTGACAACAAAAATCAAGTGATGTTTGCGGACAAGAAATTTTCTGTATCAAGTTTAGCGCTAAAATTATACAAAGGAAAAGTAAACAAAAACATAAAAACACTTAATGGTTATTTGTATTTTTATTACAATGATAAAACTCTTTGGGAGTTAAGACCAGATCAACAAGGTGAGTAATATAAATTGATGCTTTATTACTCTTTCTTCAATATTGTTTTGCTTTTATTCTTTGAACGACTTCTGATAATCAAGGGATTTCACAAACATAAATTCAAACATAGCCGAGAGTTCTCTGCTGACTTTATGGAAAAGTTAAATTATGAAATGATATATTTTTTAGCGAATATAAAGATTATGTTCAAAATACAAAATTCCCTGTCGCTGAAAAATTTGCAAGTGAAATAATTAAGTTACCAGTTTGGTATGATAAGGAAGGCTGGAATATGGTCAACAAATATTGCTTAACACTAAAAAAGTATCTAATGCTTACAAAAAGGGGAAAAAGTATGGATAATTACCATAAGATTTTTGACTTTGTTGAAAAAGAATTAGCCACTGATAATAGTGGTCACGGAATTCAACACGCAAAAAGAGTTTTTAATAATGCTAAAAAAATTATTGCAAAAGAAGGTGGAAATCAAAAAGTTATACTAACATCTGCTTTAATTCACGATACCATTGATAGAAAACTTTTTGAAGATGTTGAACAAAGAATAAAGATTGTTGAAAACTTTTTAAACAAAAACAAATACAATGAAGATGAAATTGGTGAAATTATATTCATCATATCAAGCATTTCTTGGAATAATGGTGAAAACAAAAAACTAGAAACTCTCAATGCTCAAATTGTGAGAGATGCCGATAGATTAGATGCAATAGGTGCAGTGGGAATAATTAGAACAATTGAATATGGAAATTCAAAACAAAGAAAATTTTATGATGAAGAGAATTTAAAAAGCAACAACAATTGTTATGAATTTAACAAAATAAGCAACTCTACGCTTTCTCACTTTTATGAAAAACTATTGCTACTAAAAGACCGATTGCACACCAAAACTGCTAAAAGCATTGCCGAAGAACGACATACCTTAATGATAAATTTCCTAGATGAATTCTATAAAGAGCTATAATTTTACATTGTATACAGCAATGAGAAAATACAAGAATATCCACTCTTAGAAGAAAAAAGAGATATTCCTGCATTAAAAATCAATCTAGAAGAAATTGAAAAAGGTAGTTATGAAGATGATCCTAAAATTGCGATGCTCTAAAAAATACTAACAAAAAAACGTGCAAAAACCCCTATATACAGCGAGTTTCAAACTTCCTATAAATAATAAATCATAATACAACAAATCAAATTTCTACTTTATCTTTATTAATATTAAAGAGATGTCTAAAATCAAAAGAATATCTAAAAAATATTGAGAAAGTAATTGAGCAAAGAAAATTTTTATATGATAACCTAGTTAGTTTGCAAATATCTACTATTCCATCTTTTTCGAATACCTTAATGCTTTCAAGACCTGTCACTGCTTCTTTTTTAAAAGAATTCAGAAAAGAACAAATTTCAGTTACCTTATTTAATTTTGATAATAACAATTTTATAAGAATAGCTGTCCAAGATGAACAAATGAACAAAAAATTTATAAACAAGCTTATTAAAATTAAAAGAAAACATAAATTAAAAATTTTTACAGATAAATAATTAATAACAGCTAAGGGGTGATATATGTTTAACATCATTTCAATAAAAAACAAACAAAATGTAGAACTTGAAGGTTATTTTTTCAGGCAAATTCTAATTCTTGTATTTTACATATTCCTGGATTTGGAGGTGCTTTTGATAGCCTACCAGAATTAATGGGCGGATTTTTTCAGGAGAAAAAAATAAATTATTTGTGTGGATTAACGCAAGGATCTTATCCTGAACATGATTTTAAACAATTTAAAGATACAACTCATTTTGTATTAAAAAAAGGTGGAGCCATCTATGAGAACTACGAGGACTGCCTGCTTGATATAGACGGATGGATAACCTTTTTATTAAAAAAGGGCATTGATAAAATTTTTTTATTAGGACATAGTTTAGGTTGTAACAAAGTTCTTTATTATTCTTATTTGAAAAACATTAAACAAATTAAACAAATTATTTTACTAGCCCCTCAAGATTTTTCTAAAATAACAGATAATAAAATACACTTTGGAATGTTGCAAGAAGCAGAAAACAACATCAAACAAAATATGCCATTAAAAATATTAAGTGGTAAATTTTTAGGCTTTTCGCCTATATCAAGTCAAACTTTTCACAATTTAAAATACAATAAAAACTTAAATAATTTTTCATATAAAGATGAGACAGATAATTTTGATTATTTAAATAAAATTAACCGAGATATTTTACTATTGATAGGTGATAAGGATCCTGCTTTTGATTCTTATAAAAATTTAAAAGATATAGAGAAATTATTTGAAAATGTTGAAAATAAATTCAATAAATTCAATTATAAAATCATACGTGATGCTAACCATATATTTAAAAAACAAGAAGTAGACATTGCGAACCTCATATACAATTTTATAACAAAGGGAAAAAATAATTAAAAATTTAATTTTTATTTGTGGAAATAGCAAAAAAACCAACAATGATTTTGCTGAGTTTTTTATGAAGAAATACAAAAGCAATAAATTTGGTTTAATGGAATTTGAAGAGTTTAGAAGTTTTTTATTTCAAGCTCTTTTTT
>CAYJAI010000034.1:0-3863 GCA_964368395.1 uncultured Christensenella sp.
AATAAAATAAGAATAATTAAAAACACGGATTAAAAAGATAAACAGAACATAAAAGACTCAACCATACGGTTGAGCCTTTTATAATTTTAAGATATCCTTGGTGTTATATTATTTTTCTTGCAAAAAGTGTCTAAATATGTTACAATGCTCATATAAAATATAATGGGAGAAATTTTATGTCAAAGGTTAAAAGAGGGTTGCAATTAAGTGCTGCCATAGTAAGTATAGTTTTAAGTTCTTTTTTAGCATTAGGCTCAATAGCGTTAATTTCCGAACTTAGTTATTTGGTGGGGTATTATTCAGAAATGATTACTGTTACAGCATTTATTATGCTGTTCGCTATCGCAAATATAGTTGTTTGTAGTTTGTTATGCACTAATCCAGTAAAAAAAGATTCTAATTTTAAATTAGGAAAGCCAGTTAAAAACTCAGAACATTTAGGTCTTACCATAACCGCCTTAGTTTTGTCCGGAATTTTATCCCTATTATATATTACCAGTGGCGAATTTATATTGATGTTAATGCCTTTAATTTCTAGTGGATTATTTGTTGCTGTTCTTTGTATTCCAAGAGAAAAATTTGTAGATACTCAACCTCAGTATACCATATATGAAAATGCACAACCGCAAAACTTTCAGCAGGACGCTCAAATGACGCCACAAAAGTTTCAAAGTCCTCAAACAAGTTCTGAACAAAACTTTGAGAGTGCTCAAATGAATGAACAAAATGATAATGTAACAACTAAGACGAGCAAGTCGAAGACCAAACAAAATAGTGAGGATTACTCTTATATAGATGGAAACATAGCCCGTATTACTAAATTGCAGAAGTCAGGAGTTTTAAGCGCGGAAGAAGCAAAAGAGTTAATCTTAAAAGAATTAAATAAGCAAAAATAAAATAAAAACTAACAGTTAAATTATATAAAACATCCAGCAAAGATTCGGATAACACCAAAAACCTGTTTTATTTTCTTAATTCCTGTGTTTTAATTATTTTTATTTTGTGTTGTCATTACTTTTATTTTAATTGCTTTTACTTTAATTACTCTTGTTTTAATTGCTTTTATTTTAAATCCTAATGCTTTGATGCTGCTTTGATATTTTCGCTTTGATATTGTTGTTTCATTCCTATGCTTTGATGCTGCTTTGATATTGTTGCTTTAATTCCCGTGCTTTGATATTGTTGCTTTAATTCCCGTGCTTTGATATTGTCGCTTTAATTCCCGTGCTTTGATATTGTCGCTTTAATTCCTAAATAATATTTAATATTAAATAAAAAAAGAGAGGGGATATATCCTCACAAATTATTTGTTGTTATGGAAGTTATGATTTTGCTTTGCAACATTTAATGCTTTTTATCAATCTGGTACCCCCAGCGGGAGTCGAACCCGCGTGTCCAACGTGAGAGGCTGGTGTACTGACCACTATACTATGAGGGCTTAATGTTGAACATTATACCATATAAAAACTCTTTTTTCAAGTGTTTTTTTAAAAAAAGATAATAAATCACAATAACAATTTAGAAAAAAAAGATTTTAAAAGACAATAAAGACAGTAAGAATTAGGAAATTAAAAGAAGGTTGCAAGACAATAAAGACAGCAAGAATTAGGGAATTAAAAGAAGGTTGCAAGACAATAAAGACAGCAAGAATTGATAAGATAAAAGAATTTGCAAGACAGAAAATAATGAAAAATAATAGCGGTTAAGAAAATAAAAAGCAATCCAAACAACGGAAAGGTCTTTAATAATTATATTTTTTGATGTTAGTGAACGGGTGCAAATCATTAAGAATAAAAAGCAAAAAATCCATATTTAAAATACCAAAGCACAGTGTCAAAATATACATAAATAATATAAGTCTGAAAATAAAAGGGCTCATAAATAATATAAGTCTGAAAATAAAAGGGCTCATAAAGAATACAAGTATGCAATGTAAAATCACTCTTAAAGAACACAAGTATGTAAAAAGTATTTATATGAACGAATAATGAACTTTTATAAATGAGTTAAAATCAGAAAAGTAATGAATTTTTAAAAATAAAAAAGTTAAAGAAACGGAGAATAATTTACTTTTATAAAAACAAGAAAGGAAAAAATTAAGTGTTTGCACATATCAGACCCATTTTTATTGGTTTTTTAAGTCTGTGTCTTGGTATATGGCTTGCCGAACTTTTTAGACAGGGTGAAACCTTTTATGCAATTGCAATAGGTGTTGTTTTGCTTTTAATAATTTCCCTTACCTTTTTCAGATTATTGTTTAAAAAGAATAAATTTTTTCGGTATTTGTGGAGTATAAGAAAGGCATCTATAACAGCCTTTTTTGCTATGATTTTTGGTTTTTGTTCTTTGAGTATTGTGTATGACCGAATTCTTCAAGAGGAAGTAACATCTGTCAACGCTTCTTATAAGTATGTTGTTATGGCAGAGGTTCAATCTGCCCCCATAGTGTATGAGGATTACATAAGTATGTTTTTAACAGAAGCCAGTCTGACTTATGATGGTTCAGTTATTGACTTGGAAAAAGGTATTTATTTGCGTGTGGACATCGCGGATATGGAGCGCGAATCGGACTGGTTTAGAGCGGAGGTAGGCGATACCATAATTTTGGTTGCCAAAGTTAAAAATGCTTCTGTTCTTGGCACGGGAGATGTTTTTACTTTTGCCTATAAAAATGATTTTCGATATATAGCCTATGCTGAGCAGGAGGATATTTCTCTTATTAAGGGAAGTATGTCTGGGGTGGATAGTGTCCGAAAATTCATTAAGGATACTATTTATAATAATATGGATGACCGCTATGCAGGGTTGGCATATGCTCTTTTTATTGGAGATAGGAGTGGGCTAGATTATGATTTAGTGGTGAATTTTCAGGCAACAGGTATTGCACATTTGCTTGCTATTTCAGGAATAAATATAGCCTTTATTGTGGTTCTTTTAATGTGGCTTTTAAAATTATTTAGAAGCAAACCAGTGTTTCGTATAATAATTATAGGCTTAGTTTTATTGTTTTATTGTCTGTTATGTGACTTTTCGCCTTCGGTAGTTCGGGCAAGTTTAATGGCTATGTTTTTGTTGGTGGGGCAATCGTGGGGTAAGCAAGGTGACAACCTCAACAGTGTATCCTTAGCCGGTGCTTTGCTGTTAATTATTGACCCGATGTATCTTTTTGACCTTTCTTTCTTATTGAGTTTTGCCAGTGTTTTTGCCATTTTTATGTTGTATCCACCTTTTGAACGATTCTTTATTAAAATAGGATTAGGTAGATTTATCAGTGCAAATTTAGCAATCAGTTTGGCGGCTCAAATAGGAACTTTGCCTTTGATTATCAACACTTTTGGCTATGTTTCCGTAGTGTCTTTGTTGGTGAATGTCATTATAGTTCCTTTCTTTGGTTATTTATATATGGGGCTATTTATAGTCCTGTTGCTCAGTTCAGTTTTACCTTTTTTAGGCGTGCTGTTTTGGGTGCTTCAATGGGGTTTATGGTTAGTGGATATCATTAGTGCGTGGTTCGGCAGTTGGTCCTTTGCACAGGTTTCAGTTGGCGGGATAGTGAGTATTGCCACCGTTATGTTTTTCTTACTGTTGTTTACTCTAAGCCCTTTTTGCGTTTTGGATAAAAAGAAAAAGGTGATATTGAACTCAGTTTTTTTGCTATTGTTTAGCAGTGTTTTGATGATAAATTATGCCCTTATTTAAAATACAACGCCTTTATGAATATTGTTAAATAATAATTGCGGTGATTGTGCGATAGAGTTTTGTTTTATTTTTCACATAATCATCTTGATTTGATATGATTTTTACTGTTATTTCACTGTTTGATATGATTTTTGCTGTTATTTCACTATTGGATATGATTTTTG
>CAYJAI010000034.1:3963-8709 GCA_964368395.1 uncultured Christensenella sp.
ACAAAGAAAGGATGAGTAATTGCGAAGCAGAAGATAAAATACGGACAAAGCAAATGCAAAGTATAATAAAGTATGGACAAAGTTTTTTTTATGTGTTATGCTTATTTAAAGTAAAGAATCGGGGAGAAAATATGAAGTTTATAGAGTTGAAAAAAAGTTTAGAAAATAAAGTTTATAACGCCTATTACATCTCAGGAAAAGATGCTTTTTTGCGTGACTCTGCACAAAGTATGATAGAAAAAAGATGCGTTTCTACATTGCCTGATTTTAATAAATTAGTTTTCAATGATGAAAATTTTAATATAAATAAAGTTTTAGATGCTTGCAATAGCCTTCCTGTTTTGGATAAATATCGTGTGGTAGTCCTTAGTGATGTTCAGCCTGCTAGTAAAGATATAACCGTTCTCCAAAATTATTTAAAAAATCCCAACCCTACAACTTGCTTAATTATTAAAGATGGAAATAATTTTAATGGCTTTAAAACCTTACTGACTTTGTGCGAAAAGATAGATTGTGATTTTTTAGAGCAGAAAATATTACAGTCCATAATAGTTAAAAAATTGGCTGATTTTGAAGTAAAAATTGATGTCAGTGCTATAAAAACCTTAATAGAATATTGCAACTTTGACCTAACGCATATTGAAGGTGAACTGCCTAAACTCATTGCTTATTCGGGCAAGGGGGGAGTGATTTCAAATGATATTGTTGAAAAATTGGTGCATAAGAATGTGGAGTATAGTATATTTGAATTGAGCAATGCTGTGGCAGAAAAGAACAGTGCAAAAGCAATACAACTATTAGATTTAATGTTGGAAAATAAAGAAAGCCCACAAAATTTACTCCTACTTTTAGTCGCTAATTTTAGAAGGGTCTTCTATGTTGCTACTACCAAACAAACGGATAAAGAACTGGCAAAAATGTTAGATGTGAAAGAATATGCTGTCAAAATTGCGCGTCGTTCCTTACATAAATTTACTCAGAAAAAATTGAAAAGCATATTGGATTTGGGCGGAAAGTTGGATTTTGATATAAAAAACGGAAAGATAACAGACAGAGAAGCCATTTATTATTTTGTGAGCAATATTTTACTATTCTAATTTATAAGTAAGTTTACAACTGCAATTAAGGCTTTATAGTTTAGAATTAAATACTGAAATTAAGATAATATTTTAAAGGCATCAATAAAAATCAAGTTAATATTAAAAGATTACCAAAATCAAGGTGAAAGTAAAAAATCTTTTTTATGTTTAAATCTTTTTGATTTTGGTTTTTTTAATTTATATGTTTTTATTTTTATATTTTCTAGTTATGCTTCACTGAAATTAAGTTACTGCTTTATATGCTCCAAAAAACTACCGAACTAATGTCGGTAGTTTTTTGTTCGGGAAATGAACTCATCCCTTTATCTATATTACCAAATGTTGCCATTTGGTGCGAGGCATAGCCTCGTTGTAAAGTGTGGCAGTGATAATATCACCACTCACATTATCATTCTATGTTGTAGGTTTCTTTTTGGTGCAAGGTATGTTGTTAAAATTAGTTAAAATCTCATAACTTATAGTTCCACATTTTTTTGCTATGTCCTCAGCAGTTATTTTCAGGTTATCACTTTTCCCCAGGATAATGGCCCAGTCTCCTTTTTTCACTTTTTCTATATGCGATATATCTACTATGGTCATATTCATACAAATGTTAGCTATAATTTTTGCTTTCTTATTTTTTATAATAACCCATCCCTTTTTCTCATAGCACCGCATAAGTCCGTCCGCATATCCGATATTTATAACTGCAATACGCATATCTCTTTTGGCTTTATGCTTTTTTCCATAGCCCACATATTCGCCTTTGCTAACGCAAGATATGTTTATAATTTTCGCTGACACACTCATAACAGGCAGAAGGTTAGGGAAATTTCCATAACCGTATAGGGAAATTCCCACGCGCGCCATTTGCGTTGGGGTGAGTTGATAAGTAAGAGCCACTTCTGAGTTTGCAAAATGTTGTGGCACAGTAGGGGGAACGGCTTTGCAAAATTTATAAAAAATGGCTAACTGTTCATCTGTCCGTTTTCCTTTTCCACTGCCCATATGCGTAAAGATTCCAGATAAAACTATATTTTTATTTTGATTTATTAGTTCTAACATTTCAAGTAATTCGGACTGTTCAGATACTCCAAGCCTGTTCATACCAGTATTCAGTTTTATATGAATAAAGCATTTTTGAGTGCTGTTTTTCCTTTTTTTTGCTATTTTTATAAGGTCTTTTTTACAAAATACCGAAAACTCTATTTTTCTATCCAGTGAAGATAAGAAATGATTTTCACTAAAAGACCCGATTACCAAAATAGGTTTAGTTGTCCATTTGCGAATTTCGATAGCCTCATTGTTATCATTAACCGCAAAGTAGTCCACAACATTTTGGATAGCGCGCACTACCTGTTTGCTGTTATGTCCATATGCGTTTGATTTTACAACTGCGCAAAGTCTGCTTGGGTAGTTATTTTTTTTTATAATAAAGGCATTTTGAACAAGTGCTTGTCTATCTATGAATTTTACGACATTGTTTATCATAAAATTATGATATTCTTTTTGATATACTTTTGTGTTTAGATTGCTTTTTATACAAACTTTTGTTAAAATCTTTTTATACTACTAGGAGAGGATATGAGTTTAAAAAATGAAATACAATTTGAATTTGATAATATGCTTGCTGAAAATCTTTCGGACAAGCAATATGGTATATCTAAGACAGATATAGAAAATATTTCTGTAAAGGCAAGAGATGTTTTTGAGAGGGTGATACAGAATGCTTATCCCGAAGAGAAGGCTTATTTTGATATGGTGCGAAAACCAAAAGATTTAGATGAAATTGAAAAGTTTGCAGATGAGGTTGCGGAAAAATTTGAAAACTTTGTTGTCTTAGGCGTGGGTGGTTCTGCTTTGGGAACGCGTGTTTTGATAGAGGGATTAAGACCTCTAAATTATAACAACAAAAAAGAGGTTCGAAAAGGGCGTCCGCGAATCTTTATTCGTGACAATATTGACCCTGTAACTATTGCAGGGATGTTTGAAATAGTGGATTGTAAAAGCACGATGTTTTGTATTGTTACCAAAAGTGGTTCGACTTTGGAAACCATAATACAAATGAGTCTAGTGCAGGGCGAATTAAAACAGAAATTAGGTGAAAATTATTTTGACCATATTTGTGTGATAACAGCCAATCAAAATAATCCATTAAATAAGTGGTGTAAAGAGAATAAGGTTAAGACTTTTTACTTTTCACAAGATTTGAGCGGGCGTTTTTCTGTTCTGTCTGCGGTAGGTTTGTTGCCCGCATCAGTTGCTGGTATAGATATAGGAAAAATACTTGACGGTGCAAGCAATATGTTGCAAAGGTGTTCTGTTGCAGACTTTGAAAATAACCCGGCTTTATTTGGTGCAGTTTTACAAAAATTAACTATGGATAAAGGATTGAACATATCTTTTTTAATGCCCTACGCGGATAATTTGAAAGTGTTTGCTGACTGGTATTGTCAGTTATGGTCCGAAAGTTTGGGTAAAAGATTAGTTAACAATGGCAGTGCCCAACATATAGGGCAAACCCCTGTTCGCCTTTTGGGAACGGTGGATCAGCATAGCCAACTACAACTTTGTTTAGAGGGGCCTTTTGATAAGGTTGTGACTTTTATACGAGTTTTGAGGTTTGAAAAAGATATGATTATTCCGGATACAAAGGATGCTTTGTTGGCAGATTATGTGTGTGGTAAAAAGGTTTCTGATATTTTAATCTCATCACAAAAAGCAACTCAACAAGCGCTTTTAGAACAGAGTCGCGTAAATAGAACCATAGTTGTTCCGGAAACAAATGAATTTTCCATAGGTGAACTTTTTATGTTCTTTATGCTTGAAACTTCTTTTACTGGCGGACTTTTGGGTGTAAATACATACAATCAACCAAGCGTTGAGTTGATAAAGCAAAATGTCAAAAAATTACTTTCGAAGGATATTGATAGTATTTGAAAACTCTAAGATATTTAGCAAACAGTCCGAGGGCAACAAAAAGGTCATCTATTTCTTAGGTGTTTTTTGCTCAAAGTAAAGGATAGCAACAGTTTAAGCAAGGGCAAGAGAATAAAGGGTGGGGCAATCTAACAAATATTTTAGAAAGATTGCCTATCCTTTTTTGTATGTCATAAAATATAAATAGCGGATAAGTTAAAATAAAAACTATTTAGGTATAATTGGCTTAATAGATAAAAAAAGGTTGTGTTTTTAACATATTCTTTACGGTGGACTTGCAGGGACTCGAATAATGGACAGTGTTAAGGACTGCAAAGATAGCAGTGATTGTAGAGAAGTTCACTTTGCAGGCTCTTGAATAAATTGAAAGAATTATTACCCCCTTTCACTCCACAAAAAAAAGAAAGCCCCAAAGGCTCTCTTTTTTATTGGTGGACTTGCAGGGACTCGAACCCTGGACCCATTGATTAAGAGTCAATTGCTCTACCAACTGAGCTACAAGTCCTTATGGGTATGTTGAGTTGTAAAACTTATCCATTCGGTTAAGTGTTTTTTCTTATTGATATATTGAGAAACAAAAACCTAATAAGTAATGAACCTATTATAACACACAGGACTACAATAGGCAAGAGAAAACGAAAAAAAATAGGATATTTTTTACCTTTATATCCCGAGGCTTTTTTATGTTTGGCTAAGTATAATTACAAAATTGCTTAATAAATAAGGG
>CAYJAI010000035.1:0-7984 GCA_964368395.1 uncultured Christensenella sp.
TTCGTAATCACTAGGTCGGGAGTTCGATTCTCCCCATCAGCTCCAAGTTAAGTGAAATGTCTTCATAAAAAATGAAGCCTCAAAAAGTTTTGATTTTTAGGACTAGTGCATTTTAAAATACATTAAGCAAACAGTGAAAAAATACCAAAATATAAGTTATTAAATAGAAGATTAGTTTTATTAAAAGGGACACGGGATTATGCGTAAGTATAAAAAAATTAAGGAAAGAGTAGAGTATAGTTTTGGTCATCGAGTGGACAAAACGCCCGAACATCCTTTTGGGTGGGAAGTTGTTGATGTTGAGGACATAAACACACGCCAGCCTATTGTTTTATGTTTTGGCGGGAACGGTTTTACTAATGATAAGACTGCAAACGGAAGTATAAAATTTATTGAGCGACTGTTGGGAATTCAGCAGAAAGATAATTATGTTGATATATATTCAATAAATTATGGCGGTTATATGGCTTCGGAAAGGGATTATGACAAAGATTCTCGTAATCCTGCCGTTGATGAGAGGACCGAAGTAAAAACTGGAAGTGTGACTGAAAGTGAGAAAATAGAGATAGCAAACGCTTTATTTATGCCTTTGCTTATGGATGATAATGGAGAGCGCCTACCCGTTGAGCAGGCAGGTAAAAATATCCGCAATTTAAACATATTTACTTATTGCTATGGTGCAGAGGTTTTGAGTGGTATGCTAAATATAGTTGCTAAAAAAATGAACAAATTAGATTATGATAAGTTGGAAACTAGTGCAATTTTAAGGCAGATTTTACATATATCTTATGCCCCTTTGGTGAATGGAAGATATACCACTAATTTTGTGGTAAAATCTTTTAATGATGAAGCGCTAGGGCTAAATTTTATGTATGATTTTATTGATGGGCAAGATGATATTTATTTCCTTGAAGATGAGCCTCAACCTTATTTAGGTTGCGGAAAAATGATTTTAAAGAACAATACAGTAACCGCTTATACTAGAAAAATATTTGGTGAGCAGTCTGAAAATAATGAACACATATTGAATATGATTGCACGCGATGAAAGTTGGAGAAATGAAAACCACAGAGCAGATACTCTTTCAAGATGTGTTGCTTTTACCCTTGCTTTGGGGGTGGTAAACTCCGCGCAGAATCAAGAGAGCAAGAAGTTTATTCCTTTGCTAACGGCTGAGGAAATAATGGAATTAAACCGAATGACTTTGGATAAGGGAAATAGTAGTATTAAAGAAGAAAAACAAAAAATCGAATACTCTAAAATGAACAACGAGCAAGAGGAGCATACACCGACTTTATAGGTTGTTGTAAGTGAGTTTTAGGTTTGTGTAAATAACTTCTAAAAGGTTATTTTTTGTGTTGTCCGACCGGTTGATATTTTAGAGTATTCTAAACTTTATACTTTATTTGTGCGTTTGAGATATTGCTTTGATATCTCATAGAAATGCAGATTTTTTTGCTATGTAAATGGTTGTAAAGAGGTTATTGAAAACTTTGTTTTTGTTGGGCATATTTCTTATCCTTGCATAGGTTTTATGGGCGTTGTATAAATATAATGCTTATTTTCCTGTCTGATATAGTGCTTATAAAGGTGTTGGCATAAAGTCTTAAAGTTGCTGGAACATTGGTTAAATATAAGACAACTTGCAAAAAGAGGTCTTGACTTTTCGTTTAATAAATGGTATAATTTTACTAGATTACAATGATTTTTTAAAAATTAGATAGAAACTTTGTTGTAAATTAGTAAGTAGGGGAAAAGATATGAAGTATACTTTTTATGAACTTGTAACTGCATTAAGAGAGTTGAATCCAGATTTAACAATTCACTTGCAAGATCCGCGAACAAATAAAAAAGCGGAGAAAACAGTTTTGGTGAAAGGGGACACAGAAAACTTAAACTTACCATCTGGGAGTTATCACAATGATAGGGGCAAAACTATGCAAAAATCTGAGAATTTGTTGTGGTTAGAAACATATGTGGAATCAGAGCATAAAAGCATTACGCTAACCGAAGAAGATGAAAAGAAAGTTTACCTAGATGCAATGGAACGAAGAGAAAATGCGTTAGATGATATAATCACAGAACCTTTCAAATGGTTCATCTCTGAGTGGGAGCAGAAGGCAGGTTTAGAAGTAGCGAAAACGGTAGCGACGCAGAAGAAAGTAGCGAAAAAGACTGCTTCAAAATCAACCGCAAATGTAAAAAGCAATAAAAAGGTAGAAGCAAACAGCGCAAAGGATGACAACAAATACCATCCATTTACAAATAAAGAGGAATGGTTAGAATCATTTTTTGAGAATTCTAGCGAAGCACACACTGAATCAGAAAAGAAGACTGCTTCTAAGGGGAAGACTGCAAAGAATCAAGGCAAGCAAGAAGAAAGAAGTTTATAATTTTTGATAATAAATGGCTGAATCACACGCAGGCTTGTTTCAAAGCAAGAAGAAAGAAGTTTATTATTTTTGATACAAAAGTATTGATTTCGCCATTGATTTCGCCTTAATTTAAAAAGGGTGTCAGTATAAAGTTCTTATAGTTTTTGATGTAGTGAATTTCTTAAAGATATAGGTATAAACCTCTTTAAGGATATAGTAAAATCTTATAGTTTTTGATATAAAGGTATTGACTATTGGTTTGATTTATGATAAAATGCTCTTAGATGTTAAGAGCATTTTAAATTAAGTAAAAATAATGAAAAGGTAGGAAGAAAAATGGCGGAAAATACTAACATATACGCACCATTCAAAAATAGAGATGAGTGGTTAAAATCGTTTTTTGGTAGTTATAGCGATTTACACCCTGAATTGGCAGAGGGGCTTACTCCGGATGAGAAAGCGGCAGGTGCTATACAGGATGCAAAATCTAGATTGAAAAGAGGTTGGATTAAAACAGCCTTAATCGGAGCAGGACTTGTAATAGGAACCGCCCTTACAGGTGGTTTGTTGGCTGCTGGTTTGGGAGTTGTAGGAGCAGCAGTTGGTGTAGGTGTTGCAGGAATTTCTTTGGGAAGTGGAGTTTCTAATTGGAGAATGATAACTTCTTTGTTCGGTGGTAGAAATGACCCTCAAATCGCTGAGGCTAGACTAGTTAAAGGGTTAGCAAATCACTATACCATTGTTCAAAGTTTGGAAAGTAGATTGCAAAATGAAACCAGTCCGCAAGCGCGTAGGGATTTGCTTTTTCAATTAAAGAAAGCAAGCAACCGTTTAAATAATTTCACCTTAAAGCAAAATGCAAAAATTCAAAAAAGCAAGACCGCTTTATATGCTCACGGCGGTTCTCGTAAGCGTGATGGTTTTTGGGGGCAAATTGACCGTGCAAGACAATGGGGACAAAATGTTAGTGTGGAATATTTAGGAACTCTTCGTTGGGTGAACAAGCAGTATAAAGCAGAAAATAGGTATAACGCGTTAACAGATAATGTATCCAAAGTTTTAAACGATGTTCAGATTATTAATGCAAGACATAATTTGGGGATAAATAATAAGAATAATAAATTTATGGGTAGAGTAGAGGAGGCTTTTAAAGAGGATTTCAAAACGGCGAAAAAAGCAGGACATCAAGTAGGGCAAAGCAAGAAATTTGAAAATACTATAAACAATGCACAATCAGTCCGTGATTTTAGAGTAGAGTATGATAAGGTTCAAGCAGGAGTTTCAACATATATTCCTTTGAGTGTTGTTATAAAGGCAAAATCTGATGGATATAATTTGAGTGAGGATGAACAGTCTGAATACACTAAATCAGCAGCAAGGGCTATTAGTACGGGAGATTTTAGCAGGCTATCATACAATGATAGGAAACTGTTTTATGATGAATACTTTAATGAGAAAAGTATGTTTAATTTTGAAGTTAAAGATAGGCTTAAAAAGATAGAACCTAAGTTAACCGCCACCCAAACTACCTTAGTTGAGACTTTTAACAAGGGTGCAACGCAAGAGAAAAGAGATAGAACAGCAAGGGCAAAGGCAGAGGCAACTGCGCAACAGAAGCGTGAAACAGCACAGAAAAACGCTCAAAATGCACAAGAGCAAACGCCATAAATATAACTTATTGACAAAAATACCAAAAGAGAGATTGTATGACAATCTTTCTTTTTTTATTTGCGCATAAAGCAAAGAAATTTTATTTAAAGATAAGTGGAAGCGGTTTTTATTTTCAAAGTTTTTAAATGAATGGAAGAACTTTTTGTTGTTTATTTCATACTTTTTTGTTGTTATCCGACTTTTTGTTGGATATGGTAGAGGGTGAGCAAGTTGAAACTTTGCTTTTTATTTTTCTATCTTATTTTTCCAGTTGTATTTTCACTTGTTTTTTGAGTGTTAAATTTAGCCTTTGAAAAGAGGAGGTGGTTATTTTGTTAATATAGTTCTTCTTTTATTTGCTTTTTCACCTTGAATGTATTAAAATATAGAAAATATGCGGGGGTGTCCATTATGGCAGAGCAAAAAAAATCAGTTAACAATACAAAGAGGACAATTAAAGAAAGTGATAAAACCACAAAAAATACAATCAGTGCAAAAAACAAGAGCACAAAAAACACAATAAGCGTGAGTAATACAGATAAGAAAATCATAACCAACGCAAAAAACAAGGGCATAAAAGAAGCCGTCAATGCAGGAAGTAAGGGCGAAAAATCTGCGGTTAGTTCAAGTGATAAGAACTCAAAAAATGTAATCAGTTTAAATAACAAAGATATCAAAAATACAATCAAGGCAAGTAATAAGAACACAAAAAATGTCACGAATGCAAGTAATAAAGTTAAAAAAGATACAACCAACGAAGGCGATAAAATCTCAAAAAAAAGGGACACACAAGCAAGTGAAAACTCTTGCGCTTTGTCTTCAATAAAAAATGATTTAGCAAATAATAAAGCAAAGTTAAAATCTGTTCAGCCCGTTACTAAGTGTGAGGGTAGGCTGGTAAAAGATAGAGAGGACGCCTTTAATGCTGATTTAAAATATGAGTATATAAACGCATCCTATCCCAAAGTTCTTTTGGTTTCCGCGTGGTCTTATATTCTGTTCTTTTTGCCTTTCTTGTGTTATAGGGAAAATAAATTCGCCCGTTTCCACGCGAATCAGGGATTGCTGGTTTTGTTGTTTTCTCTGCTGGCATATGTGGTATCAATAGGGCTATATTTCGTATGGATTCCGCTGGGTATAATTTTTATTCCAGTAACTTTCTTGTGCTCTTTGCTTTACATAATTTTAGGAATCATAAACGCTTCGGACGGGAGAGTTGAACCGCTACCTGTTATAGGTAAAATAACTATAATCAAATCTATTTAAATTTAATCAAAATAGATAAAAATGTTTCGAACAAAGTTTAGATTGAATTAAGTAAGGACTAAAAAACAGTATACAAAATAATTTGACAAAGGTTTAGATGGATTATTAAAAATATATTAAATTGTCCTCAATAATCTTTGTATGCGAAAATAACTTTGAACTAAAATTTTAATTGCATTAAGCAAATATCAAAAACAACGCTTAGTCGCCTTTAACAACCTTTGTATGTGAAAACAATTTAGATAAAGGCATAGCGAAGAGGGGCTATTCACTGGACATATATACATACTTTTGTTATTTTTAATATAGGAGTTTAATATGGCAGAGCAAAAAAGCATTCAACCCAAAATTAGAAAGGAAAAGAAGAACATACAAAAACCGGCTGGTTCAACTGTGAAACAGCAGCAGACCGCTTTGGTGACAGGTGCTAATGGTTTTATAGGTTCGCATTTGTCCTGTAAGTTGGTGGAAAAGGGCTTTAAGGTTTTCGGGATATATCGTAAAAAGTCATCCAAAAATCCGCAGTTTATGAAATATGTGGAGGAAGGGAAAATTGTTCCTTGTTTGGGGGATGTTCGCGATTTTGATTATTCGGATATGCCACCAGTGGATTATATTTTTCATATAGCGGGAAAGGTGAGTGTTTACGGTGATATGAAAGAGTTTATGGAAATAAACTATGATGGAACGCACAAACTTTTGAAGTATGCTAAATGTGCGCAACCCAAATGTTTTGTTTACTACTCTTCTACTGCGGTGTATGGGTATTATGGATATATTGATTTATCTGAGGAGGGGGAGAAGAAACCTTTCGATAATCCTTATTCAATTTCTAAGTTGCAAGCAGAAACTTTGGTTAAAGAATTTTGTGTTAGAAATAAAATTGATTATACTATAATTCGACCCGGAAATGTTTATGGCGAATATGACTACACTTCTTCGTATGAAATATATACGCGTATCAAGAAAGAGAAAATGATGATTTGTGCAGGAGGAAAGTATAAAAGTTGCTTTGCGTATGTGGGCAATTTGGTGGACGCGAGCATATGGACCGCTCTACAAAAAAAGGCTCATAATACCGATTATAACGTTACAGATGGCAACAACGAAACTTTGAAAGAAATGTTTACTATGATAGCCCAAACTTTTGGTGTTCGACCCAAGTTTACCAATTTTTCGCAAGGTATGGCAAAGTGTGTAGCCAGCGTGGTTGAGGGGACATATAAACTATTTCGAGTGAAAAAAGTGCCTTTAATAACCAAGTTTTCAGTGTGGCAAAACTGTGCGAATTACAATTTCAGCATTAACAAATTGCTTGCAACCGGCTTTAAAATACAAGTTCCTATGTCTGAGGGAATTAAGAGAACTTGCGACTGGATTTTAAGTTTAGAGGGGAAAAATGGAGCAAAATAAATTCAAACAAACCTTTCATAACTATAATAAATGGATAAATAATACCCTGATTTTTATGACTTTGGCGCTCTTTATTTATTGCTATTTTGGTAGTTTTTCCTTTTTCGAAAAGTATTTTTCACATATAGATAATTTGGATTACTGGAAAATTATTTTTCATAATTGCAGTGCTTTTGTGCTGTTTTTTGGCGTAGGGATATTATGGACAAAGTTGGTGCAAAAACAACCCTTGAAAGAGGTTGGGTTACAAAAAGGTGATTGGAAGTTGGGGCTTATTTTATGTGCCATTGCTACCGCCGTTATCCCTCTTTTGGCACTGTCCACTCTTTTAGATAGCGAGATGATTGTCACCTATCCGTTGGTGGATTTTGCGCAGTATGGCGAATGGTATTTCGTGGTTGGCTATTTTGCGTCCTACATACTTTACTATGTGGGTTGGGAGTTTTTATTTCGTGGTATGGGGCTATTTAGCCTAGAAAAAGGTGGCATCAAACCTCTGAGTGCTATTCTGATTATCACTCTTGTTTCTGCTCTGATTCATACCAGCATAGGCGGTTTTGGAAAGCCTATGATAGAAACTCTTTCGGCTATTCCCGCGGGCTTGATTTTTGGTTATATAGCCTACCGAACCAAATCTATATACTATGGGCTTTATATGCACGCACTAGTTGGGATTTGCACCGATTTATTTATTTTCTGGATTTTGTAATTATTAAAAGGATTGCTTTTGGTTTTGTAATTATTAAAAGGGCTACTATCTTTTTATGTTTTACGAATTATTAAAGGACTGCTTTTCTAATCATTAAAAGGGTTGCTATCATTTTATAAATTAGTTTAGGTTAAGATTGTGCTGATTTATTTGGTGTTATCCGAATCTTTGCTAGATGTCTTAGTGGGCAAGCCGTTTGAAATTTATTTATTTTCTGGATTTTATAAGTTTATTATTTACATATTCTAATATTTAAAGTATAATAATTTACAGACTTGATTTTATGGGCTTAATAATTATAGGCTTAATGATTGCAGACTCAATGATTACAGACTTGATAAATTACAGACTCAATGATTACAGACTTGATAATTTACAAACTTAATAATTGTAGGGTTGGTGATTGTAGAGTTGGTAATTATGGACTTGATAATTTATAAACTTGATAACTGACTTAATAATTACCGGCTGAGTTGTAGTCTTAATTAAGAAAAATGTAAAAAGCATTTGTTTATGATTTATATAACGAAAGTTCAGTTGTTTAAGCAATTAAGTTAAGACAATGCTAAAT
>CAYJAI010000036.1:0-7593 GCA_964368395.1 uncultured Christensenella sp.
GATAAAAAAATCAGAACTATCCGCTATGCTGACTGTTCTGATTTTTCATATTTTAAATTGCTATTTTATATTTTTCTTTAACTTTCTCTACCCTTTCTTTCATCTCTTTATATAACTCATAAGGCTTTTCAATATGAGAGAAATTATACCCAATCGCCTTAGAAGTCGCCATAGGACTGGACATACTTCCAAAACTTATAGTTCCCGTTTCTCTTTTCAAGACCTTATCCCAAAAACCTACTCTTACATTTATCGCACCAATATAGCGCATATCCAAACTCTTGTAGTCAATTCCTATGATTCCGCTCCGAATAAGCACGCGTGAATTAGTATACGCAAAATAATTGTTATGATAATAAACGGCTGCTAGAATTCCAACCAAAATAAACATTAAGGCAATCGCCCCCACTGGAATCATATAAAATTGCCAAGGAATAACATACCCACTTTCAAAACTCGAAGTCGCCATAGGTAATATGCTACAAAAAGCAATCCAAAATCCTATCCAAAAAGCGGCTGAAAACCAATAAACAAAAAGTTTTAATTTGTTAGGCTTTATTACTTTTATAATTTTCTCCTTTGCGTCCAATACATTAGTAAATAATTCAGAATGTGTTACTTCCATATTTCCTCCACTGTGTATTATATGAAATAAAATTAAGTTACTTTCTTAAAACTTAAAAAAGTTGTATCTAATACCTCTAATATATTATCTTAATCTTTATGAGAAATCAAGCAATTTGACTTATTTCCCATAACCGAACCTTTGATTTTTTTTACAATTAAAACCTTTAAAATTTTTTTATTGACAAATCTCCTTTTCGTTTTCTATCATAATATTTTATTTTATCTTTTATCAAAACTTTCAATTTACCGTTTGTTATAGCCAAACATCTTAATCTATGTTTGACCAACAAGCCTTTTAATTGCTCACTCTGCGTTTTAGGTTCAACCTTTTTTGTTTCTATGAATAAGCCTTTTAAGTTACTGCTTTGCATTTCAACTTTTGTTAGCCTTAATCTTTACCCTGTGTCCAATCAAACCCTTTCTTTTATTGCTTTTTTCTGCTGAACATAAAAAGAGTGTTACCACTCTTTTTAATTTATTTTTTTATTGCGAATAAAGAATAATTAAGAAAATCTAGGATTTGAAAAACTCTCAAAGTCTACTGTTTCATATGTCTTGTCTGGAATGCTTATCTCAAAACTTCCGTAAGCAATACTCAGTTTTAAAACACCACTCATTGATTCCCACGCATCTTCTGCCGTTTCTCTGGTATTAATTTCAATATCCATAACAATTTTTGTAATTTTTCCATCTGTGAAAGTTATGTTTATTTTTTGATTACTATACTGCGTATCTTCACTGTCCTCAGCCATAGAACCTGCTACTAGAACAAGATCTGCTCTGTAACTCTTGTTTCCTAAATCGTATATTTTACACTCTTCGTCGGTATAAGCAGAGTCTTCGCTCGCAAAGTTTGCTAAGCCATCAAAAGCAAACATATCTCCAAAACCATCTAAAAAATCACCTAAATTATTCTCCGCACCAATTTTAACTAACCCTGCGGATAAATCTTCCGCAACAGTTTTGGTTACTGAATAAGTCTCATACAAGGTCCAGTCATCCTCTGCTTTTTCAAGGTAAAAATCACGGTAACGCTGCATAATCATTGTTTCACCAGGCTCTCTAATCTCCATATCCGTTTTATAAATTACCTTCGCACCAACCTCATAACCCTCGCCCGTAACAATCACTTCCCAAGATTCACTTGTCTTGTATTCAATGCCTTCCTGAATAGCGCCTCCATCCGACTGCACATTTATCTTATAACCCGTTGCTACATCGCCAAGACCGGTTAAAGCAGAATCAAAAGATTCTCTTAACTCTTGCGTTGGCTCTTTTATAAATGTTTCGGTATTACAACCTCCAAAAACGAACATCGCAACAAAAGCCATTGCAAACACGGATAAATTTTTTAATATTTTCATTTTACACTCCTTTTTTATTATCATTGTTTCATTAAATTCATCGTCTACATCAAAGAAATCACTCAAAGCCCCATCCCATAGATTTTAGTATTTTAATTTTACACCTCCTTTAACATTATTTTTAGTATAACAATTATTAAAATGCTTTTTCAACTGTTTTTCCTGTTTTTTGAAAAAATTATAAGTTCGCCTTTTTTCACCATAAAATTATGTTCTTCTTTACCTATTTGGTGTGTTTTTAGTCGAAAAAAAATCTGAACGAAAAACAATAATAGCCCCTTGCCCCTCTTCTTAAATTGCTAATATCATAAGATACTTTATGCTTATATTATAAGATACTTTATGCTTCTGAAAAACTGCTCTTTTTTGACCTTATCTTACTCTTTGATAATGTTTCGAAATAAAGCGGATGTCGCACTTTTGGAAAAAATTTTTCTGCCCTTACAAAAGTGCTAAGTAGAGAGAGAGAGAGAGAGAGAGAGAGAGAGAGAGAGAGAGAGAGAGAGAGAGATTAGCAATAAAACAACAACAACAACAACAACAACAACAACAACAACAACAACAACAACAAGATTAAATCATAACTCATTTAAAAATAAAGCCTTACAGTAAAACACGAGAAATAACAAAAAGAATAACCTTTCATCATACTTTGTAATGCTTTTAAGAAACCACAGAAAAAAAATAACTTTGCATTTTCATTACTCTGTTTACAAAATGAGTGCACAAGATAATATTAAAAATAAAGCCTTACAGTAAAACACGAAAAAAGAAAAAATAAATCTTTTCATTATTTGCTGAATTGACTCCACAATAAAAAACAACAAAAAGAATAAATCATATAATAAAGAAACACTGAAAAAAGCAATAGGATAAAACTAGAAAAGAAAAAGTGGCACATTTGCCACTTCGTATATCTCGCTAGATTTGCTTGTTGGTGGGATTTGTAATTCCTGCCACTTCTTATATCTTATAATAATCTTTTTATAATACACCTTAATTTCCACTTGTTGCAATATTTACCACTTTTTATATCTTTATAATACGCCCGAATAATTGAAGAATATTGTTCAACAAGGTTATACGATTATTTTGGATATCCAAACTTGCATCAAACACTTTAACATTATCCAAATAATTGTCAATGCTTTTGCTTAGTAAAGCCAAGCCTTTTAAAGCCTCTGCATACTGATAAGTATCTATTTGCTTTTGCACCCCTTCTTTTATAGCAGAATATTCTTTATATAAAACATCTTCCTCTTTGGCTACAAAATATTTAGGGAAGACATTATCCGAATTGATACTTTTATTTTTGAGTAGGTTTGCAATTCGTAAAAAAGCCTGACGCATATCTGCATACCATACACTCTCTTCACATTCTTGCAAAGATTCAATCACACAAACCGCTTTACTAATGTTCAACTCATTCAAACTGATATCATCCACATACTTATGCGCATAGCCACGCTCTTCCAATAAAATACCCGACATTCTCTGCTCAATGAAAGTTTGAAGTTCGGAAATATAGTGCAGTGCACTTTGCTCCTCTTTTTTCAAGTATCGCTCATAAATAGAAAAAATACTTTTAATAAAATCACTTAAATTGAGAAACCATTTTTTATCATCTAAAATATTCAAAATACCAATAGTTTGTCTACGCAAGCCAAAAGGGTCTTGTGAGCCAGATGGCTTTAAGCCTACCGCAAACATCGCAACTAAGGAATCTAACTTATCACTTAGGGATAACACAGCACCCAAAAGGGAGGTTGGCAACTGGTCGCCCGCAAATCGCGGTTCATAATGCTCTTTTATAGCGGTGGCTATTGCTTGGTCATAGCCTTCTCTTTTTGCGTATATCCAGCCTACCACGCCTTGAAGTTCGGGAAACTCCCGCACTACATTAGTAAGCAAGTCTGATTTTAAAAGGTTGCTTGCTTCGGATATTTGCTCTTCTGGAATATCTAATTTTAATTCATTATTAAGAGCAACCGCAACTTTCTGAATCCTATTCGTTTTATCCTTCATAGTTCCCAACTGCTCTTGATAAATAACGGTGTTTAAATCATAATCTTTCAGTAAATGCTTACTATCCTCTTTATAAAAGAACTCAGCATCTTTGAGGCGTGCATTCAACACGCGTTCGTTACCGTGAGCCACCTGACTCAACCCCTTATCATCTCCGTTGCGAACAAAAACAAAGGCATTTTTTAATTTTCCATCCTTGTGCACCGCAAAATATCTTTGCTGTTCTTTCATAGGGGTAATTATTATAGGGTCAGGCAATTTTAAAAACTCTTCGCCAAAACTTCCCACACCACAAGTAGGATATTCAACCAAATTAACCGTTTCATCCAACAAATCTTTATCCACACGCACTGAAAAATGGTGTTCTTTTCCCAACTTTTCAATCTGATTTAAAATTTTGCTTTCCCTTTCAGATGCTTTTAAAATAACAAAGTTTTCCGCCAACTTTTTTTCATATTCATCAGCATTTTTTACAACTATCTCTTTATTTGACAGCGTTCGGTGCCCGCGTGTTTTGTTAGAGGAAGAACAACAAGGAATATCAAATTTTATAACTTTCTCTCCAAAAATTGCCAACAACCACCTTATAGGTCGCACAAACTTAAAAGAAAAACTATTCCATTTCATAGCATTAGGCAAGTAAATATGCTCTATTAGTTTAGGCAATTCTTCGCGTAAAATATCCGCAGTATCCACACCTTTCTCTATTTTCTGCAAGCAAACATACTCTATGTCATCAATCTTTTTTAGGACTATATCCTTCATAGTTTTGTTTTCTTTGTGTAAAAAACCCAACAAAGCCTTAGTAGGTTCTGCCTCATTGTATGCCACTTTTTTACTAGGGCCTTTCACTTCAAACTCTCGGTCTGCCTGAATACCTTCCAATTTTTCAACTATAAGAGTTAACCTTCTAGGTGTCCATTCCACCCTCAACCCCGAAAAAGCAAGAAGTTTTTCTTCAAACATTTCAGTGGCTTTATCTGAAAAACTTTCCGCCATTATCTGAACATACTGTGCCGGAATTTCTTCTACTCCAATTTCAAAAACAAAGCGTTTATTCATTTCTATCTCCCTTGTCCTCTCCTTTTTGCGATAAATACAAGCCGGCTACTTCTTTTGCCAATGTGCGAATCTTAGCAATATAATTTGAGCGCTGAATAACACTGACCGCACCTTTTGCATCTAAGGTATTAAAAATATGCGAGCATTTCAACACACACTCATACGCAGGGCGACATAACCCCTTATCTATTAGCCGTTTTGCCTCATTTTCATACTGTTTAAAAAGATTGAAAAATAGTTTTTCATCACAATCTTCAAAAGCGTATTTAGAATGTTCATACTCAACTTTGTGAAACAGTTCTCTATAAGTTATATTTTCATTCCATTTCAAATCATACACATCATCTACATTTTGTAGATACATTGAAATTCTTTCCAGCCCATAAGTCATCTCCACAGTTACTGGATTACATTCGTGTCCACCCATCTGCTGAAAAAATGTATACTGACTTATTTCCATTCCATCCAGCCAAATCTCCCAGCCCTTTCCGAAAGCGCCTAAGGTAGGAGATTCCCAGTTATCTTCTACAAAACGAATATCGTGCTCCTCTTTTTTAAAGCCTATATATTCCAAACTTTCCAAATATAAATCTACCGCATCTATGGGGGATGGTTTTAATATTACCTGAAACTGATGATGCATATATAAACGGTTTGGGTTCTCACCATATCTTCCGTCATCAGGTCGGCGTGAGGGTTCAACATACGCACAGGAAAAAGGCTTTGAGCCCAGAGAATTGAAAAAAGTAAGCGGATTCATTGTTCCCGCTCCCTTTTCAATATCATAGGGAAGCCCTATCATACATCCCTTTTTCGCCCAAAATTCTTGTAACTTTAAAATTAAATCTTGTAAATACATATTTTTATCCCCATCAGCAAAGCAGATGCCACCTTTGTTGTATTGTTTAAAATTATTATACTAAATAAAAAAAATCAAGTCAAGTAAGATGCAAACAAATTAACGCTATCATATGAAAAAATTTACACCTTCAAAAAGCATAAGAAAGATATCTGTAAACCATTATAGCAATTAAAATAAAACAATCACAAAATTAAAGGAAGTAAAAAAATAAACTAAAAATTCGAATCCTTCCACTTCATTAAAAATCAATCAAACAAAAAATATAACAGAAAATAATAAGATAAACAGAACATTGAAATTCAATTCTATCTCCCACCCTGTCACACAAAGCATTTTTGTCCTTGCTTTATTTACAAAGGGTGAAGAAAAATTGCTATTTATTATTTCTTGCTAATCTCTTATAGACAACCCATTTGAAATTTGGTTTGACTCTTATCTACTACTTTATATGCTTTTGAAAGTTTTGTCCATTTACTAAAAATTCTTTTTCATCTTCTATAACTTTATACACCAAATCTATCAAGGAGTTCGTAATATCCAAACGGTTTTTATCAAAAAAAATTCTTGCCACACCAAATTTTATGTTAAGCCAATTTTTAGCAATGTTCTCTTTATATTGTTGGACAACCTCTTCTTTGCAACCATTATTTACAAGTAAGTTAAGTATCAAATACCTATTGCTAGAAAGTTCAGAAACATATTTAGTAATTTTAAATTTTGCATTATCCGAGAAATAATTATAGTTTTTAAACTTCTTTACTAAGATGTTTTTTTGATAGTCTAACTTTTCCAAATCTTTTAAAGAGGGTTTACAATCCTTCTTGTTATTTACCTTTTTAATTATTAAAATAAGTTTGATTTCTATTGCATAATTTTCTATTATTTCAGGATTTAATAAAATATTACTTTTGTTATATATAGGCTCATATGCTAAAAAAACCTCATTATCCTGCTTAAAAATAGGCACATAGTGAGTAGCGTGCCTCCTTTTATAAAGTGCGTGCCAAGGCGCATTGTAACAATCAATACCTAAAATAAACCAAGTGTTTTTTGGCATTTGTTTAAGTTGAAAAATATTTTTGTCATACTTGCAGAACTCTAAACGAATAAAAAAACCATTATTTTTTAAGTTTTCAATCAACTTTTTACTTGTGAAAACTTTATTATACTTATCGTAATGAAAATTGTTTTCAAAATTTAAACCTTGTAAAATTTGGGATAAATCTAAACCCTCTTGCTTCGCGACATAAGCAAGGGCGGTGCTGTAACAATTTATTTTATCCATTTCTTTGAAAAATAAATTATCCCCTTTTCTTTTTTCCAGTGTTACCTCTTTCAATTTCACTAACAATATTTATTTTTTTAGGTCTTTTTAAACTGCTAATACTTTTCTTTATATACTTATGAATAAGTTCTAAACTAGTTTCTGCTTTACTCAAAACAATATCCGCACAAATAAATTCATCCTTTTCCAGTTTGTTTTCGGCATACACTTTTGCCTCTTTAATATATTCACAATTTTCCAAAATGCTTTCAATTTGTTCGGGATAAATATTTATTCCCCTAACCACAATTATGTTTTTTTGGCGACCAATAATATAAATATAACCTTGCTTGTCAAAAAAACCTATGTCGCCACTATGAATCATATTT
>CAYJAI010000037.1:0-7146 GCA_964368395.1 uncultured Christensenella sp.
GTGCCCCTTGCTGAGTAGGTGCAGTTTGTTGAGTAGGCATAGTCTGTTGAGTAGGCATAGTCTGTTGAGTAGGTGCAGTCTGTTGAGTAGGTGCAGTCTGTCTAGGTGGGTTTCTGTTTAAGGTCGGATTTATCAAGTGAGGGTTTATTTTTTGCCCTTCCTCCTGAATTTTCTCCGGTTGATTTACTGTTAATTGATCTTTTGGCTTAGGCGCTTCGTTGACTTGCTTTACTTTTTTTCTTCGAACGGTTTCTTCGTATAGTGTGCTTCGGCGTGCAGTTAATAGCATCCACAATCCGCCTGCCATTCCATAAATACTGAAAAATATAGGAATATCCCAAGCCAAGATATCCGCGGGTATGCTTAAAAGCGAACCGAAAGAATTTAAGAAAGCAAAGACTAGAAAGAAAGAGGAAGTAAAGATTAGGAAAGAGTTTGCTTTATCTTCTTTTAATTGTTCAGAGGGAAGAAAGCGAAAAACTATCCCTAGCACTAAGAGAACAAACCCCAATCCTACTAAACCCATACCTGCAAAGGCTAAGGTTTCTTGTGTGGATGCGGATAAGTGTAGTGGCCACAGCCCATCTTGAAGAATTAGTGCCATAATAAAGCAAAGGCTAGAACCTTTAACGAAAAGCGCGCTTCGGCTTACTCCTATAAACATTCCTATGAAGTTTATAAAAAACAATACCAGCGGTAAAACTAAATTGATAGCATAAAGTCTTAGCGCTTCTAAAAATTCAGAATTGATTCCTAAATTATTCCAATCCCACGGAAAGGACCCGAACAACTCAAAGAAGAATTGAGGAAAAAACAGTAAAAATATAGGCAAGCCAAGAAGTATAAGTAAAATGCCACCCCCTAGATAACTTCCTTTTAGATTTCCTTTTGGGATTTCCGGATATAGCATAATTCTTTCCACCTTTTCTTTTTATTTTAGCAAAAAAACATAGGGATAACAAGCAAAAGCGCTTATTTTAAATGTTGCGCGTTATAGTTTTATCACAATAATCGGATAAATACTTCCAAATAGTTTGCTTCTTTGTTTCGTTTAAAATTTCGTGTCTGCAATCTTTAAAAAGTTTAAAGTCTACTTTCTTGACACCCAGATTATCGTAAAGTGCTTTCAACCGAGCAGCCAAGAGCCCCTCTTTGCCTACTGGGTCTAAATCGCCACTTATAATTAGTAGAGGTTTATTTTTGTCTATATTGTTCAAGTTTTCCTCTTTATACCCTTTTTTTATATTTTTAAACATAGAGTAATAGAAGTTGGCGCTACAAATATTTCCGCAAAAAGCATCTTTTTGATATTCTTGCCAAACGCGGTTATCCCCAGTCAGCCAGTTGCCATTTTTAAACTGCTTACCATACTTTTTAAAAGAAAGGTTATAAATCAATTTTGCAGGAGCATTTTTACCGCAAAAAAAGCGTGTAATCCCAGCAACGGCTAATCCCATTCCCAGCCCTGAATCTTTTTGCATATTAGCACTTCCGCTAAAAATGGCTAAGGAGTGTCGGTCATATTGCTCTATAAAACTTTGCAATAAAAAACCTCCATAACTATGCCCTAGAACAATCAAGGGCAATTTATATTTTTCAATCAACGCGTTAGCGAAAAATATCGCATCTTGCACATTGTCCTTAAAAATATCCCCATCATACTTGCCTACTAAATTAGCATCGCCCACCGTTTTACCGTGTCCGCGTAAATCGCACGCAAAGACTATGTAGTTTTTTTCGTTTAAAAATTGTGCGAACGCTTCATATCGTTTAGAGTGCTCCACCATTCCGTGCAATATCATAATGGTGGCTTTCGGGTTTTTTACATCATCCCAAACTCTGCAAAAAATCTTTTTTTGGTCAAAACTCTGCAAAAACTTTTCTCTACTTTCACTCATTTCCCTTCCCCCTTTTCTTTGGTTAAAGCCTTTGAAACTGCTTTCTTCCAATCGTTATAATCTTCTTGCCCTTTCGGATACATCTTTTTTTGTGGATGGTATATTTTAGAGGTTTTGTATAATTTGGGCAGGTCTGCCCATTCCCAGATTCCCAGACTTAACCCGCAAAGAAAGATTGCACCTAATCCGGTATTTTCTTTTTCTTTTGAGCATTGAATTTCCTTGTTTAGTAAATTGCATTGAGCCTGCATAGTGAAATCACTTTTGCTCACTCCTCCATCCACGCGTATAGTTCCCTTACTTATGCCAGTGCCCTCATATATGACATCGTATATATCTTTTACACTGAAAGGGATGCTTTCTAAAACGGAGCGGATGATATGTGCTTTGGTTGCTCCTCTGGTTATCCCGCTCATTAGCGCTTTTGCGTTTCCATCCCAATATGGAGAGCCAAGACCGGTAAAGGCAGGAACAAATCGAACACCATTTGCACTATCTACTGAGGTAGCGAAAGAGTCGCAGTCTGAGGCATCGGCTATTAGTTCTATATCTTTCAGCCACTCGATACTGCTACCACAATTAAATATGCTACCCTCTATGGCATATGTCCGCTTACCCTTAATGCTCCACGCTATGGTGGTTAAAAGTTTATGCTGACTGAAAAAAGGTTGCTCACCCGTGTTCATAAGCATAAAACTACCCGTGCCATAGGTGTTTTTTAAATCGCCCGGATTGATACATAACTGACCCAGTAAAGAACTTTGCTGGTCGCCTATCATACCTCGGATAGGAAGATTTGTCCCTTTATAATCATAATATCCTACAAAAGCATCGCTATCCACAATTTTAGGTAAAATTTCTAGCGGAATTTTAAAAAACTCTAACAGTTCATTATCCCATTGCCCGGTGTTTATATTGCATAGCATAGTTCGACTAGCATTGCTTATATCCGTTATAAAACTTTGCCCTTGCGTGAGTTTATAAGCCAAAAAACTATCCATAGTACCAACGCATAAATTTTGGCTTTTTAAAAGTTCGCGAACTTTTGGTTCTTTTTGTATCAACCACATTATTTTGGTTGCACTAAAATATGCATCTGTAACAAGCCCCGTTTTGCGGTAAATTGTCTTTGCTATATTTCCTACTAAGTGCTTGTTGCAATAATCTGCTGTTCTACGGCATTGCCAAACAATAGCGTTGCAAACTGGCTTACCTGTCCTCTTGTCCCACGCAATCACTGTTTCACGCTGATTTGTTATACCTATGCCATAAATTTCGGCAGGGTTGATTTTAGACAAAGCACTTTTTAAACAACTTTCTGTTTTATTCCAAACCTCTTCTGCATCCTGTTCTACCCAGCCCGGGAAAGGAAAAAGATTTGCAACATTTTCTTTTGTGCTAGATGTTAAACTATTTTTTTGAGTGTCGAAGACATTTATGCGAACACTGGTAGTTCCCTCATCTATTGAAAGTATATATCTTTTGGACATCTTATCCTCCTTTTTAATAGTAATTACAGGTTGTTTGGCGTGGTATCTTTATTTGCCTAATTTTTCCTTTGGCTTAGGTTTTGCTCTTCTTTTTTCTATTGCGCTTATATAATGGGCTTTTAATGCCTTTTTAATTATAGGCTTTGATACTACCATTATAACAACAAAAGCATCTTTTTACAAATAAAAAAGTAAAATATGCACAAATAAAAAATTTCACTTTTAAAAAGTTGCTGAGCAAAACTATAAAAATTTACACAATAGGTAGATATATGGAAAATATTGACTCTAGTTTTAATTGATTTTTTATGGATAAAAGGTTAAAATAAGTAAATATAGAATATTTTAGGTGAAATAAAACCAAGGATATTTGATTTAACCGTTGTAGGGGGATGAAATGAAACAACCGGAATTTGATTTAGCCATTATAGGGGGCGGTATAGTGGGTTGTAGCCTTTTTAGTCAGGCAGTGCTTGAAGGGGCTAATGCTGTGTTATTAGAGGCGGATAATGATGTAAGCGCTTTTGCTACCAAAGCCAACAGCGGTATAGTGCACTCTGGATATGACCCTATGCCAAATACCAAAATGGCAAAGTTTAATATTCGTGGAAATGAAATGTATCCGTCAATGTGTGAGCGGTTAGGTGTTCAGTTTATGGACTGTGGAACGCTAACTGTTGCGACAGAGGAAGGGCGGGAAAGATTGCAAAAATTGCTGGAAAGAGGTAAGGAAAACGGTGTTCACGGACTGCGTATAATTGAGAAAGAAGAACTGTTTGAAATGGAGCCGAATTTGGCTGACCATATTAGTATAGCCCTATATGCGCCCACAGGGGGAGTCATCAGCCCGTATAGTGTTTGTATAGCCCTTGCGGAAGAAGGTGTTGTGAACGGCGGAAAGGTGCTAACAGATTTTGAGGTGGATGCTATTCAAAAAACGGAGGGCTTATATGTTATAAAAGCCGGTGATAAGCAGGTGACCGCAAAGTATGTGGTTAACTGTGCAGGGCCTAACGCTAACGAAATAAACGCATTATTAAATGCCAAACAATACCCCGTTAACTATGTTAAAGGGGAGTATCTTCTGTTGGATAAATCGCAAAAAGGATTTGTTAATCGTTCAATATTTCCTTTGCCTAGCGCGGAAAGTAAGGGGATAGTGGTAAACACATCTACTCACGGAAATATTATTTTTGGACCTACTGCCGTTCCTTGCGAGAAAAATGATGTTTCAGTAAGTCAGGAAAGCATTGATTTTATCAAGAGAAGTGTATCAGAAACTATGAAAAATCCGAATTTCAAAAAGGTTATAAAATTGTTTGCAGGAGTGCGTGTTAAAAGTGGTTCAGATTTTGTTATAGAAAAAGATGATAGAAATGAGCATTTTTATTATGCTATCGGCATTTGTTCTCCCGGGCTTACCGCAGCGCCGGCTATTGCAGAAGATTTTATGCGACAGTTAAAAGCGGATGGGCTTCCAACCAAAAAAATAACACCGCAAAAAAGAGTGTCTTATTTAGATGCCGTTAAAATGAATAAAAAGGATTTGAAAGATTTAATCAAGAAAAATCCTGCGTATGGAAAGGTGGTTTGCCGTTGTGAACAAATAAGCGAGGGGGAAATTGTAGATGCTATAAACTCACCTTTACATCCATATACCATAGATGCCATAAAAAGGCGTGTTCGCCCTACTATGGGTAGATGCCAAGGTAGTTTTTGCATACCTAAATTGATAAAGATTTTTGCTGAACAAAAGAAAATTAAGGAGGAGCAGGTAACGCTAGATGGCTCGGATAGTGAATTGCTAGTTTCAGATATTAAAAAAGGCGGTCGCTATGAAAAGTGATGTTGTGGTCATAGGTGGTGGTCCTGCTGGAATTGCCTCGGCATATCAGGCAAGTCAGCAGGGAGTAAGCGTGATTTTGGTAGAACGGGATTATAGGCTGGGTGGTATACTGAATCAATGTATCCACAATGGTTTTGGCTTGCATTATTTTGGGCAGGAGTGGACTGGTCCAGAATATGCTCAAAAATGGAATGAAAAATTGAAGAAGAGTCCAGTTCAAGTTCTTTTGAATACTTTGGTATACCGTATTGAAAAAGTTGGGGATAAAAACATTAAAGTCCATATTCAGAGTGCAGAGGGGTTGCAAACTGTCCAGTGTTCTGCGGTGGTTTTGGCTATGGGTTGTAGAGAAAGACCTGCCGGAGCAATAAATCTTTGCGGAACACGACCTGCTGGTATTTTTTCTGCTGGCTCAACTCAGCAACTGATAAATGTCCACGGTAAAATGGTAGGAAAAAAGATTGCTATTTTAGGTTCGGGAGATATAGGTTTGATTATGGCAAGGCGGTTGGTTTGTGAGGGCGCAGAGGTGGTAGGAGTGTATGAGATTATGCCCACCACTAGCGGACTTGCCCGTAATGTTACGCAATGCTTGCAGGATTTTAATATTCCTTTACACTTGTCTACTAGTGTAGTGCGAGTAGAGGGTGAAAAGCGCGTTACTGGAATTTGGATAGCACCAGTAAGAGAGGATTTCTCTTTTGATTTAGAGAAAAAACAGTTTGTGCAATGTGATACCCTTTTGCTTTCGGTGGGCTTGTTGCCTGAAAGTGACCTTATAGAAAGTTTGGGAGTAGAGGTGTCACCAGTTACCAACAGTGCTTTGGTAAATGAATTTTATCAGACTTCTGTTCCTGAAATTTTTATGTGCGGTAATGTTATGCACGTAAATGATTTGGTGGATAATGTAAGTTGGGAGGGGGAGCACGCGGGCAATAGTGTTGCGCAATTTATAAAACAGGGATTACCGCAAGAGGGTAAAATAGAGATTACTCATAATGAGCGCATCCGTTATACTATCCCGAATTATGTGTATAATAATCAACAAGAAGTTAATGTTTATTTTAGGGTGAATAAGGAATATCGTAAGGTTGCAGTAGTTGCGACTAGCCGAGGTGAGCAGATAGCCAAAGCAGTGCACGCCGTTCTCCGTTCAGGAGAAATGGCTCACATCAAAATTGATAAAAGCAAAATTCAGAAAGACCTTTCTATTACCGTGCAAGATTTGTGAAAACATAAAATAAAGATTGTGAAAACATAAAATAAGTAGAATTAAAAAAGAAGAAAGCAAGTTCGCTATGAAATACAAAATTTAATTAAGGGATAAGCAAATGTCAAAGATTGAACAAATGGAAATAACTTGTATTGAATGCCCGATAGGGTGTCATTTGGTGGTCACCAAAGATGAAAAGGGGGAAGTTACTGTAACGGGCAATCTTTGTCCGCGTGGCGAGGCGTATGGCAAACAGGAAATGCTTCATCCTAAAAGAATGATTACCACTGTAAAAAATACGCTCACAGGCACTATAAGTTTAAAAACAAGTGAAAGCGTAGACAAGGAAAAGTATTTTGATATTCTTCTTGCTATAAAAAATACGCCGCTTAAAAAAGATTATAAATCTGGGGATATATTTATATCAAATGTATGCGATTCGGGTGCGGATATAGTGGTTACTGGGGTGCATTTAATATAAATATATCGCTTAAAGTTTATGTTAGCGTTATTTTTAAAGTTAACTATTAACATAAATCTATTTATAAATTTAACCCAAGCCCCACTCTTAACACATTAACAAGGCTTAAACTTTTAACATAAAGCCCTAAGCCTTCAACATAAAGCCAAACATTTAACAAAAACCAAACATTTAACAAAAACCAAACATTTAACAAAAACCAACTTTAATGTAAGCCT
>CAYJAI010000038.1:0-6801 GCA_964368395.1 uncultured Christensenella sp.
AACAGCGACCTTTACGGTGACTGTCAATGCGCCGATAGAAAACGGATGGGGCATAAATACTGATGAGGTTAAAAAAGTATATGCACCCGGGGAGTTTCTTGACTTAACAGGATTAGTAGTATTCAAGACCTTTGAGGGAACGGAAATAACGGAAAATCTAGCAGAGGGTGAGGGTGGTTATAGTGTTAATAATGGTGGGTTTAATGAAGAAGTAGCGGACACATATACTATCACCATAACTTACGGAACGGGCGAGGGTAGTACTAAAACATTTGCGGTAACCGTTTCGTAATAATGAAAACCTATCCATTGATTTAAAAATTCAGGTATTATTGTGCTAGATTTTCAAGTATGAAGACACTTAAAAAATCAAGTGTTGCTACACTTAAAAAATTTGGTGATAAGACTTAAAATTTCAGTTGTTACTTTAATGTTAAGTAAATAAGATAAAAAGTTTTATTCAATCTTAATGGAAATTAAGTGTTAAGTAAATAAGATAAAATTATCTGTTCATTCTTAATTGACTTTAAGCATTAAGTAAAGATAAAAATTATCTGTTCATTCATAATAAGTAAAGATAAAAGTTATCAAATTCATACTTAGTAGACTTGAAACAAAAAGGCATAAAACTGCCTTTTTGTTTTCTTATTTTTAACTATCTTAGTTAATCTCTTTAATTTTTCCATCTTAGTTTAATTTCTATGTCTTAAAAACCTACAAATCTTACTAATCTTTCTATCTTAGTTTAATCTCTATATCTTAGTTAATCTCTGTATTTTAATTTCTTTAATCTGTATCTTAGTTAACTCTATCTGGGTTTAATCTCTCTATCTGGGTTTAATTTCTATATCTTAGTGAACCTTTATTTTAGTGGATTTCTATCTATTAGTATCTTTGACAAAGCCAGTAATAAAAATAGAAAACAAGATAGAAAAGATAAAAAACCAACCTACCTAATCCGTTTTGATATTATTTCATTCAACCTACCTAATTACCTTGAATCAAAGGAGCGCTTTTTTGTTTTTAAATATAATAATTCTTTAATGTATTAACTATTGTGAACAAATGTTTTGCTCTTAGAAATGATATATTTTCGTTTGTGATTTTCACATATTTAGGTTATAATAATAGTAAGGATTAGGGGGACTTATGAAAACTAGATTTTACAATGCTTATGTTATAACCTGTAACGAGAATTTTGACATTTTTCCTAAAGGTGAGGTTTGGGTAGATGGTGATACTATAATCTATGTTGGCGAAGGTAAAGATGGTTTTATGGCAGACCGCAAAGTTAATTGTTTTGGCGACATTATTATGCCTGGATTTGTGAATTCACATTCGCATTTACCTATGCAAATTTTTAGAGGGCTTGCTGAGGGAACTTCTTTCGGAAACTGGTGGCACGATCAAATAAAGCCTCTTGAACAAAAGTTAACTTCGGAGCAAATGTATTGGTCCACTATGCTTGCTATTGCAGAATCTATCCGTGGTGGAACAACTTGCGTTTTGAACAATTATTTTCATCAAAAAAGTCCTTTGCGTGCTTTTGAAAAATCAGAGGCGCGAGGTGCTGTGCATATTGATGTTCGTTACGGCTTAGATAAAACACAGCGCAGGCACGATTGGGAAAATAGGTTCGCCAGTTTAAACAAAGGAAATCCTTTGATAACTTTTTTCGTATCCAGCCACAGCATTTTCGCGCTAGATGAAGCGGGGTTGATAGACTGCACTTATTTGGCGAAAAAGTATAAACTACCGCAGACAATTCATCTTTGCGAAACTCTTTCCGAGGTCGGAACTTGTGAGAAAAATACAGGCAAAACTCCCGTAAAGTATTTGGAGAGTTTGGGCTTTTTTGATTACGCGACCACCATAGCACACGGCATATATGTTGATAAAGAGGATATACAAATTTTAAAAAAGCATAATGTTAATGTGAGTATAAATATGTCCAGCAACCTAAAACTTGCTAGTGGTGTTGCGCCGATATATGAATATATGCAGCACGGTGTGAGTTTGAGTTTGGGAACAGATAGCGTTGCCAGTAACAATCGGCTGGATATGTTTAAAGAAATGTATTTAGCATCAGTATCACAAAAAGTTTTATTGAAAGATGCTAATGTGGTTACTGCTCAGGATGTTATAACTATGGCAACCAGAGGGGGCGCAAAAGCCTTGCTTTTAGACCACAAAATAGGTCAATTAAAAGAAAACTATCAGGCGGATATAATTAGGATTTCACTTGCAGAGCCACATTGGCAACCTAAGAATGATTTAATATCGCATTTGGTGTATTCAGGTATGGCATCTGATGTTATGATGACTATGGTTGCGGGGAAAATATTATATGAGAATGGTTCTTATTATATCGGTCATAGCATAAAAGAAATTTATGAAAATTGTGAAATAGGTATAAAAACATTGTTAAAAGAAGTAAATAAAGAGAATGTATAATAGAGGTGTTTATGTATCGAAATAACGGATTCACTCAATTAGTGCAATACGCCCTCCAAAATGCGGGAGAACTTGCAAGTCAAACTGGGCATACTCAGTTAGGAACAGAGCATCTGCTTTTTGGAATTATTTCAATGGATGAGAGTCTTTCTAGTAAGTTGTTGGAAAAGTATGGCGTTAATCAACATACTTTTTTACAGGTTTTTGATGAGAGTATGCAGAAAGGGCAAAGTCTAAATGCTACTCAAATAGAACTAAGCCCGCGTGTGAAAGAGGTTTTACGGAATGCAAAAATTGCTGCAAATAATTTAGGGCACGACTTTATTGGAACAGAGCACGTTTTACTTGCTCTTTTAACCAGTTCTGACAATTCGGCTATTTTATTACTGACTCAGGGTTTTAAGATAAATATTGAAAATTTGCGTGAAGATGTTTTACAAGCCTTGCGTGAAGGCGGAAATGTTGAAGAGGACGTAATTTCCTTAGACCGCACCTCTCAGCAAAATAGTTCTTTACCCAAAAAACTACTCTCTTTGGGTGTAGATTTAACACAAAAGGCACGCGAGAATAAAATAGATGCGGTTATTGGCAGAGAAAAGGAAATTGAACGGGTTATTGAAATACTTTGTAGGAAAACCAAAAACAATCCAGCCCTAATAGGTGAGGCGGGGGTAGGTAAAAGTGCGGTAGTAGAAGGGCTTGCTCTTGCTATTGTTAATAATGCAGTGCCTGAACTTCTGCGCGATAAAATCATTTTTGCTTTGGATATTGGCTCACTTATGGCGGGCACTAAATATCGTGGAAGTATGGAAGAACGGCTGAAAGAGACTATTGAAACTATAATACAAAATGGCAATATAGTTGTGTTTATTGATGAGTTGCACACTTTGGCACAGGCAGGCGGTGAAAAAGGTGAGGTGAATCCTTCGGATATGCTGAAACCATATCTTGCGCGTGGTGAACTGCAAACCATAGGTGCGACTACAACAGATGAGTATCGAAAGTTTATTGAAAAAGACAAGGCTTTGGAACGGCGTTTCCAGCCTATTTTGGTAAATCCCCCTACTGTGGAGCAAACAATAGAGATTTTGAAGGGTCTTCGTGATTCATATGAGGCTTTTCATAAAGTTCGAATAACAGATGAGGCTATTGAGGCTGCCGCCACTTTGAGTGACCGGTATATTATGGACCGCAGTTTGCCCGATAAAGCCATAGATTTAATAGATGATGCTAGTTCGCGCGCCAAAGTTATGGGTATGACTACTCCTGTTCCGTTAAAGGATAAGCAGGAGGAGTTACTGCGTTTAGAGCAGAGTAAAAAAGAGGCTATCATATCTCAGAATTTTGAAAAGGCAGCATCTATCCGAGATAAAATTAGCACTACCAGTGATGAGTTGGCTGAACTTCAAAAGCGTATAGAGGAAGAAAAACAAACCAAAACCGTTTCCATAGGTTTTGATAACATAGCCCAAGTGGTGAGTTCGTGGACAAATATCCCAGTTGCCAAGTTAACGGCTACCGAAAAGGAAAAATTGCTGGATTTGGAAAATGTGTTGCACAAGAGGGTTATAGGGCAAGATAATGCGGTGGTGGCTGTCTCTAAGGCTATACGAAGAGCAAGGGCAGGGCTGAAAGACCCAAGCAGGCCGATAGGAACTTTCTTGTTTATAGGCCCTACTGGTGTAGGAAAAACAGAGTTGAGCAAGGCTCTTTCAGAGGCTTTATTTGATGACGAAAATCATATTATCAGACTGGATATGAGTGAATATATGGAGGCTCATTCGGTTAGTAGGATTATAGGTTCACCTCCGGGATATGTGGGGCACGAGGAAGCGGGGCAGTTAACTGAACAGGTCAGAAGGAAGCCTTATTCGGTTATATTGTTCGACGAAATTGAAAAAGCGCATCCAGATATTTTTAATATATTGTTGCAAATTTTAGATGATGGAAGGCTTACGGACAGTCACGGTAGGGTTATAAACTTTAAAAATACCATCATAATAATGACCAGCAATGCGGGAGTTAATGAAGATAGTTACAAACTCAATCGCAGGAAGTATGAGAAAGCCAAAGATGATGAAGAGCAAGAAAGGTTGGATAAAGAGGCTAAGAATATTTTAATGGCTGTGGTTAAATCAAAGTTCAGACCTGAGTTTTTGAATCGTATTGATAGTATAGTGGTGTTTAAAACTTTAAGCAAGGTTGAGTTGGCTATGGTGGCAAAAATTTTAATTACCAAACTTTCAAACAAGTTGCGTGACCAAAATATTGAAATAAAACTAACTGAAAATGCTTTAAAATATTTGGTTACAAAGGGGTATAACTCAGAATGGGGGGCGCGACCTTTGCGCCGTGTTATTGAGCAGGAAATTGAGGATAAGTTGGCAGATGAAATTCTGACTAATAAAATTGAGAATGGAGCAAAGGTTACCATAGATGAAAAGAACGGTGAACTGAAAGTTATTGTATCTCAATTAAAAACTCACTAATTCATTTGAAAAATAAGTTTATTTATGCTAAAATATTTAAGTTAAAGGAGTTAAAGATATGGATATTCAAATTTCATCAAAAAATTATGTGGTAAGCAATAAGTTGAAGGATATTATTGAAAAAAAGGTGGGCAGATTAGAGCGCTATTTTAGCGATAGTGCGGAGGTCAAAGTTTTTTGCCGTAAGGAAAAAGATATTTGCAAACTGGAATTGACCATAGAGGATGGCGGGCTGATGTTCCGTAGTGAAGTGGTTAGTGATAATATGTATCAAAACATTGATATGGCTTTACCAAAACTGGAAAAGCAAATTATTCGTTATAGTTCAAAACTAAAAGATAAGTTTAGAAAACAATCTGCCATTGATTCCAAAGACTGGCTTTACTTTGAGGAGGATAGTGAAAAGTTCCTGACTCCTATAAAGCAGGGTGTGAATCGAATCAAAAAGTTTGATATCGTTCCTCTTTCAGTGGAGGATGCTCAGATGTATTTAGAAAATAGTGACCATACATTTTATATCTATTTGAATGATGCAACTGGAAAGGTAAATGTTATGTATAAAAGAACAATGGGCGGTTACGGAATCATAGAGCCTATATATTAGGAGGTTTTCGGGTAGGGTTGCTTCTGAGATAGGTGGTAATAAGTTTGTTAGTATTTATGTGTTAGATTTATTTAAATTAAAATCTGCATTAAATGTATCAAGCAAACTGTCGGATAACGCAAAACAAATTTATTTAAATCAAAGTTTTTAAATCAAAGTTTTTCTGTCCTTTAAGGCATCAAGAGAAAAGAAGTGGCACACTGAAATGGTTATAAAAATATGAAATAAAAATAAAACAAAAAAGAGAGGATTCTCTCTTTTTTGTTGCTCTATATTGAATAACATTATAAAATTTGTATTGATATAAATTTCATCCTACTTATGTTAATAAATTTTCGGTGTTACTTATTCCTTGCTTGATTCTTAGAGCATTATATGCGTTCGGCAAATAACAAAAAACATAAAAGTAGGGGCTATAAATCTTTTTACTATTATTTGAGTTTTTAAAACCAAGTTTTATGGTCTTTGATAATCATAGGCTTTTTGTTATTTCCTAAAAAACTTATTTGCGTTTTAGGGAAAACCAAAATACTAAAAGGACTTGTAACACGGTAGGGATTAAGAAAATCAGCCAAGAGTTAAATATGGAAACGCTCAAAAATAAAGATAGGGTAACTGTCCAAGAGATTAAGGATATAGAAATAAAGTTTGTTATGTTCTGGTGCCAAATGCTGGCGAAGACAGTTATTATGATGGCGGATATCGGGATAGCGTATATGAAGCAAAGCCAAGAGTAGGGGGTTAATATGTTCGGAAAGATGTTCAGTCCGGTGAACACCAAAACGGCTACTAACCACGCTATTCCAACAGATAGAGCGGGAATTATGACCCGTTTTTGGAGTAACCTTTTTTTTATAGTAATATGCTTAGTGTCTTTGCTTTCAACAAGAAAATCGTTGACCGTTATTCCATAAAAATCTGCTAATTTTTTTAGAATACCGACATCAGGAACGCTTTCTCCTCGTTCCCATTTTGAAATAGACTTATCTGAATAATTGATTTTTTCCGCCAAATCAGCCTGAGTTAATTGCATCTGCTTACGATACAAAATCAGGTTTTTGGATATTATTTCATTTAATTCTGCCATAATATACATATTATCAGAGATTAAAGCAAAAAGCAATCAAAAAGACTCAATAAAAAGTAGAATTAAAAATTCTACTATTAGTAGAAAGATATAAAAACTCTACTCTACTATTAGTAAAGTGTAGAAAAAAATATTGATAATTTCTATTGATTTAGACATAATAATAC
>CAYJAI010000039.1:0-2839 GCA_964368395.1 uncultured Christensenella sp.
TCGCTTTGCCTCTGCCTTTCACCTTAGGTTCAGCCTTTTTGCTGAGTTTAGGGTCGGTTACACCAAATTTCTCAAACAAATACAGTCTTCTTTCTGCGTTAACAAGAAACTTTCTTTGCGCCATAATTGCAGATGCCACCTCTGCCTTAGTGGTCAAATATTCTTCATAGGCTTCTTTACTCTGCCAGCCCATTTTTTTCCAGTTTTTCGCATTTTTTTCTATTTCTTTCTGTTGTTTACTGGTGATGTTAGGTTGAGGATTATTAGCGTTTTGTCTGTCCTGATTGTCTAAAAAGGTTCTGTATTCCTCTTTGCTTTCAAAACCCTTTTTCTTCCAGTTCTTCAATTCTTGCTCTCTTTGTTTTTCCGCTTTACGAACGATTTTTTCTACATTCATTCTACTAACTCCCATTTCATTAACTCCTTTGATGAGGTAATGATCGGTCATCACCTCTCATTGATATCTGAATTATATCATTTTTCACTCAGGAAGTCAATACCTGATTTAAATTTTGTTCTTAACTTATTTGTGTTGACTTTTTCCTGTGAGAAAGATTTTTGTTTTAACTTGTTGCGTTTTTAACTGGATAGGTTTTTAATTTTTTCGTGTATTAACTCTGAGAAATTAAAACTTTATTAACTGTTACATTAACTTATTTACTTTTCACTTTCTAGTGTTTTTAATTTATTTGTTTTTTATTGTTAACTTTATTATAAAGCAAGTCCAAATGGGTTTGCTTTTCCACCTTATTTGAGGAAATGGACAACAAAACTATGCAATGGGTATTAAGGTAGCACTAAAATACCTGATTTAAATTTTGTTGTTAACTTATTTATTTTAATTTTTTTATTCATAACCTTATTGCGTTTTCAAGCGCTCAAAAAGGGAAGTTTGAAGAAAATTAAGTCAAAAATTTTTTACATATTTATATAAATCTAAACTTATAAATGTTTTTACTTGAAAAAATGGAAAGATTGCAGTATAATACCTTATAACACTAGGAGATAAACAAGTTTATGGAAAACAAGTATCGCACTCACAAGTGCGGGCAAATCACTGCCGATTTTTTACAGAAAAATATTCGTGTCGCAGGATGGGTTAGTAGTATCCGTGACCACGGCGGAATTACCTTTATAGACCTTCGCGACTATACCGGAATAGTCCAAATTGTGGTAAATGATGATAAGGTTTTGCAAAATGTTACCCGCGAGGCTGTTATTAGCGTTCAGGGCGAGGTTCGTTTGCGTGGCTCAGATAACATAAATGCTAAGTTGGCAACGGGCGAAATTGAGGTTTTTACAAATACCCTTGAAGTGCTAGGGGCTGTTTCTGCACCTCTTCCTTTCGAGGTGGAGGATAGTAAAAATATCCGCGAGGATGTGCGTTTGAAATATCGTTTTATTGATTTACGCAATCCTGCTGTTCATAATAATATTGTTTTTAGAAGTAAGGTTAACGACTTCTTGCGTAAGGAAATGAAGGATTTGGATTTTGTGGAAGTGTCTACTCCTATTCTTACCGCAAGCAGTCCAGAGGGCGCGCGTGACTTTATAGTTCCCGCAAGACAGCATCCGGGCAAGTTTTATGCTTTACCGCAAGCGCCTCAGACTTTTAAACAGTTGTTAATGATTGGTGGCTTTGACCGCTATTTTCAAATAGCCGCTTGCTTTCGTGATGAGGATGCGCGTGCCGACCGTGCCGCGGGCGAGTTCTATCAGTTGGACCTTGAAATGGCGTTTGCTACTCAGGAAGATGTTTTGGAAATAGGAGACAAAGTTTTTCACAATCTTTTCACAACATTTGGTAAAAAACAGGTTAGTTCTACCCCTTTCAAGCGTATTTCTTTTGCCGAAAGTATGGATAAATACGGAACAGATAAGCCTGATTTGCGTAATCCGCTTATTGTGGTAAACTTGACCGATGTTTTTCAAAAAACCAACTTCAACGCTTTCAAAAATAGCACAGTTAAGGCTGTTTGTGTAGATAATTTAGAGCAACCGCGTTCTTTTTATGATAACTTAACTTCCTTTATGGTAGAAAATGGCAGTAAAGGCTTGGCTTGGATTAAGGTAGAAGAGGGTTTGACTCTCAACAGCCCGATAGCCAAATTCCTAAGCGATGAGGAAAAGCAAAGTATAACCCAAAAACTAAACGCTAAGGCGGGAAGTAGTATTTTTCTACTTGCCGGTACTCTTGCTATGACAACCAAACTAGCAGGAATTCTGCGTAACGAACTGGGCGAGCGCCTAAATCTTTGTGACCCTAATAAGTTTGAATGTTGTTGGATTGTTGATTTTCCTATGTTTGAATTATCTGATAATAAGATTGATTTCTCGCATAACCCTTTCAGTAAACCGCAGGGCGGAAAGCAGGCTTTGGAAGAAAAGCCCCCGCTTGAAATTTTGGCTCATCAGTTCGATTTTGTATGTAACGGCATAGAGTTGGTAAGTGGTGGAGAGCGAAATACAGATATTCAGGCTATGATAAAAGCCTTTGCAATAGCCGGCTATCCTCAAAGTGAGTTGGAAAAACGCTTTCCAGCATTATATAACGCTTTTAAGTATGGCGCGCCCCCTCACGCGGGTATGGCTTTGGGAGTAGATAGAGCCATTATGATGTTGCTAGATGAACCTAATGTTCGTGAGGTTATTGCTTTTCCGCTAAACAAATCAGCCTTTGACCCACTTATGAGTGCACCTAATACAGTTACCGAAAAACAGTTGCAAGAAGTTCATATAAAAGTGGATATTAAGGAATAAAGTCTATAATATACGGTTAGTTTGCTAGATGTATTATATGATGATAAACAATTTGAACTTTGGCTTTTGTTGGTGGTAG
>CAYJAI010000039.1:2939-6766 GCA_964368395.1 uncultured Christensenella sp.
CATAAGACCGTTCAAGTTGTTTTGTTCGTTTTTATCCTAAAAACTACTTAGTCTTAAAGAAAGGATGAACTATAAATCGGAATATGAAATACTAGTTAATAATTTCACATTAGCATCAAAGTTATGTTTATGGCTAGGTTATAAATATATAATGCAAGCCTACACGCCACTTCCTACTTGCATAGGCTTTTATAGTGGCAAATATTTTAGGAGGTATGTTATGATTACAGTAACAAATTTAGAATTATCTTTCGGTGGACAGCCACTATTTAAAGATGTAAATCTGAAATTTACCCCGAGCAACTGCTACGGTGTTATCGGTGCAAACGGTGCGGGTAAATCTACTTTTTTACGCCTACTTTCGGGTGATTTGGATGCCAGCAAAGGTGGTATAGAAATTCCTCCCAAAGCCAGAGTTTCTGTTCTGAAACAAGACCATTTTCAGTTTGATGATTTTAGCGCTATGGATACAGTCATTATGGGTAATAAAAAACTTTACGATATAATGAAAGAAAAAGATGCTTTGTATTTAAAGCCAGACTTTTCTGAGGAAGATGGAAATCGTGTGGGAGAATTAGAGGCTGAGTTCGCTGAAATGGGAGGTTGGGATGCTGAAAGCGATTCGGCTAAATTGCTGAACGGCTTAGGTATACCAGAAAGTCTTCACTATGAGTTAATGTCTCAACTAAACGGTTCTGTAAAAGTGAAAGTCTTATTAGCGCAGACTCTTTTTGGGAATCCGGATATTTTACTTCTGGATGAGCCCACAAACCATATGGATGAAAAAAGCGTTATTTGGCTGGAAGATTTTTTATTGGACTATGGAGGAACAGTGGTTGTAGTTTCACACGACCGCCATTTTTTGAACACAGTATGCACGCATATTGTAGATGTGGATTATGGCAAAATCACTATGTGGGTTGGGAATTATGATTTTTGGTATGAAAGCAGTCAGTTGATGCTCCAACTTACCAAACAACAAAATGTTGCAAAAGAGAAGAAAATGGAGGAATTAAAAGCCTTTATTCGCCGTTTCGGTGCTAAAAAAAGTTTAGCACGACAAGCCACCAGCCGTAAGAAAATGTTGGATAAAATTCAATTGGATGATATGCCGGCATCTAACCGTAAGTATCCCTATGTAAACTTTAAATTTGAAAAAGAGTTAGGGAAAGAGGTTTTACAATTTGATGAAGTAAGTTATTCTTTTGAGGGTAAAAAGATTTTAGATAAGGTGTCTTTTCGCGTGGAAAAAGAGGATAAGATTGCAATTTTGGGCGACAACGAAAACGCGGTTACCGCTCTGTTTAAAATTATGGCAGGTGAAATAGTTCCTAACTCAGGTAAAGTTCATTGGGGTAAAACTACTGAGGTAAGTTATTTGCCCCAAGAGGTAAGTCATTATTTTGATTCGGATATGCGTATAGTGGACTGGTTATCTCAGTTTAGTAAAGAAAAAGACCCAACTTTTTTGCGTGGTTTTTTAGGCAGAATGTTATTCAGCGGTGATGATGCTAATAAGGCAGTTAATGTTTTAAGCGGTGGGGAGAAGGTTAGGTGTATACTCTCAAAAATAATGGTGGAAAACCCGAATGTTTTGCTGTTGGACCAGCCGACAAACCACTTGGACTTGGAAAGTATAACAGCCCTAAATAATGGGATGACTGATTTCAAAGGTGTGCTGTTATTTGCCTCACACGACTATACTTTGTTGCAAACGGTAGCCAACAGGATTTTTGAAATAAAAGATGGCAAAGTTATAGATAGAATGATGAACTATGAGGGCTATTTAAGCACGCGTAAATAAGGCTTTTTGTTGGGCAAACTTTTTTTTGTTATGATACACTTTGTTGGACAAACTTTTTTTGTTATGATACACTTGTAGCAAATAATTCATATAACTTTATAGGAGAAAAAAATGAAAATATATAATACCTTAACGCACAAAAAAGAAGAATTCATCCCTGTAAAAAAAGGTGAGGTTTCTATGTATGTGTGTGGCGTTACAGTATATGCACCACTCCATTTGGGGCATATCCGTTCTTATATTGCCTACGATGTTATGGTGGAATATTTTCGCAATTTCAATAATTATAAAGTTATGCATATTCGAAATATTACTGATGTAGGTTCGGTGGTTGGTGATGCGGATGAGGGCGAGGATAAAATTGAGTTAAAGGCTTTTGAGAAAAAAATGCATCCGATGGAGTTGGTAGATGTAAATATCAAAGGAGTGTGGGCTGGGCTAGATGCTGTCCGTTGTTCGCGTCCGAATATATCTCCACGCGTGAGCGGACATATAATAGAAATCATTGAAGCGGTGCAGAAAATGATAGACAACGGCTTCGCTTATGAGTTGGATGGCAATGTTTACTACGATGTTACCAAACTTAATAATTATGGGGCGCTAAGTGGCAATACCCTTGAAAAACTGAGTGCGGGAGCGCGGATAGAAAGTGACCCGCGTAAGCGTTCGCCATATGATTTTGCAGTTTGGAAAAAAGCAAGACCAAACAGTGTTTTGAAATGGAAGAGTCCGTGGGGCTTGGGTTATCCCGGATGGCATATAGAGTGTTCAGTTATGAGTCAAAAATATTTGGGTGACACTTTTGATATACACGGTGGAGGGCGCGAACTTGCCTTTCCTCATCACGAAAATGAGATAGCACAAAGTTTTGCAATATGCGGTTGTTCTCCGGCAAATTTTTGGGTGCACACTGGTATGCTTAACGCGGAGGACGGCACTAAAATGAGTAAGTCCAAAGGTAATTATATAGAAGTGGAAGATGCGTTACAAGAATACGGAGCAAGAGCGTTAAGGTGGTTAGTTGTCTTTTCACACTATCGCAATCCAGTTCAGTTTTCCCCAGCCTTAATTGAACAAGGAAATACTGAGTTTGAAAGAATGGAAAACTTTTTCTTTAATCTGAAAGAAAAAGAGGGCTTAGAGTATAATGAAAGTTTATCTAAGGCTCTGAAAGGATTAGAGGAAAACTTTGTGGCGCATATGGAGGATGACTTTAACACACCAAACGCGCTTACTGAAATTTTAAACTTTGTTAAGCAGGCGAATATCATAACACAAAGCCAAACTTATAATAAAAAGAATGTTGAAGAAGTTTTGCTCTTCTTTGAAAAAATGAATACAGTATTAAAAGTTTTTGATTTTTTAGAAAAAAAAGAAAAACAGACCGATAAAAGTTCTAAAATAAAGCAGTTGATTGAGGAGCGAAATAAACATCGTGCCGAAAAGAATTTTGCTCAGGCCGATGTGTTGAAAAATCAAATCATTGAGTTGGGTGCGGAGATTACAGACAACAAGGATGGAAGCACTTCGTTCAGAATAAAGAACTAGGAATTTTCTTTTTTGATATCTTAATGCTTGCTTGAATCCTTAGGGTATGAAGGATAGTATGGTTCAGAGAAAAGAAGTTGTGTATTGGTTCAGAGAAAACTAAGCAGGCTAGCACAACAGTAGACACAAGAAGGGCAAGGGGTATAAGGATAGTATGGTTTAGAAAAAACTAAGAAGTTATTCATTTATAAAAGTGAATTTTTACGCTTTATTCTAGGATGATATAATTTAAATAATGTTAGAAAATACAATAAAAAATATAACAAAATACAATAAAAAACATAGTAAAATACAATAAAAAATATTAGAAAAAATACTTTATGAAAAAATGCTTAAAATACTACAAAGGGGTTCAAATGGGAAAAAGAAGAGTTATAGTATCTGTGATAGGTAATGCTGCTTGCTGGTATGAGAATTGTTCAGAAGAGGATAAGAAAAAATGGAATTTAACCTATGAACTGGGCAAGGTTTTGGT
>CAYJAI010000040.1:0-4906 GCA_964368395.1 uncultured Christensenella sp.
AATTTTATATATTTATAAATATTTAAAGGGAGAAGGTATATGCTGAGTGTAATGGATGCTGGAATGCTTGCTGTCAGCACAACAACCTTTGTTTTATCAATAGTAGGATGTTTACTTGTGGGCTTAGTGGTGGGCGTATTTGCTTTTAGGGCAGTAAGAAATAAAAATTTAGATAAATCAAAGGACAATGCTTCTAAAATATTAGAAGAAGCCTATCAAGAGGCTAAAACTATTTTGAAAGAAGCAAAGTTGACGGCACAAGAAGAAAGTTTGAAATTGAAAACAGAAGTAGATAATGAATTGACAGTGCGAAGACAGGAGTTGGAAAAGTCAAATGACCGTTATTTACAAAGAGAAGAATTTATAAACACCAGAGAGCAAAATCTGGAAAAAAAGAGTGAAAACTTAGAGCAATTAAAAGAAAAATTAACTGAAAAAGAGCAATCATTGGAAGCGAAAAATGAAGAATTAGAAGCGAAAAATGAGGAGATTATTAGAGAGTTAGAAAAAGTTGCATCTTTCAGCAAGGATGAGGCTAAAAAAGTTCTAATTAAAGAAATGGAGGAGGAGGCTAAACACGATGCTGCTATTTTAGTAAGAGAGATAGAGCAAGAGGCAAAAAGCACGGCTAACAAAAAAGCATCCGAAGTTGTTTCTTTGGCAATACAGAAATATGCAGCGGACATAACCAGTGAGGGAACCGCCTCCACAGTTCCTTTGCCGAACGATGAAATGAAAGGGCGTTTGATAGGGCGAGAGGGAAGGAACATCAAAGCCATTGAGCAAGCGACCGGTGTGGATTTAATCATTGATGATACGCCAGAGGCAATAGTTTTATCTGGATTTGACCCTGTTAGGCGTGAGGTTGCACGAATATCTATTCAAAAACTTATGCAGGATGGTAGAATACATCCAGCAAGAATTGAAGAGACCGTTTCGAAAGTTAAACGAGATATTGAGCAAGACATCAAGGAAGCAGGTGAAGTTGCCTTGTTGGAATCAGGAATTCACGGTTTGCATAATGAATTAGTTAAACTATTAGGAAGGATGAAATATCGAACTAGTTATGGTCAAAATATGTTAAAACATAGTTTAGAAGTGGCTCATATTGCAGGAATTATGGCGGAGGAATTAGGCTTAGATGGAACTATTGCTAAGCGAGGAGGGTTGTTGCACGATATTGGTAAGGCTGTTGACCACGAAGTAGAGGGGACTCACGTAAGTATCGGTGTAGATTTGGCAACCAAATATAAAGAGAATGAAAAGGTAGTTAACTGTATTGCAGCGCATCACGGCGATGTGGAATTTGCTTGTGTCGAGGCTGTGTTAGTGCAGGCGGCAGATATTATTTCCAGTAGCAGGCCGGGAGCAAGGCGAGAGTCTATGGAAAATTATATCAAAAGATTGCAAAAATTAGAGGAAATTTCAAATTCCTTCAAGGGTGTAGAGAAGTCTTTTGCTATACAAGCAGGTCGTGAAATCCGAATTATGGTAAAACCCGAAGATGTTAATGATGCGCAGGCTCTGTTCTTGGCAAAAGAAATAGCCAAAAGGATAGAAAATGAAATGCAGTATCCAGGACAAATTAAAGTTCACGTAATCCGCGAAATCCGTTCAGTGGAATATGCTAAATAAGCGAATATAAAAAACTTTTAGATTTTTGGATGCTCTAATCCTCAAAAGAGATTTTTTACAAATTAAATTTTACTACTAAAATCCGTAAAGCATAATCCGATTGTATGGTAATGAATTTCTTTGTTGTGAAACTACAATTAAGGTTTTTAGTAAAATTAAGATTTAAGTGAAACTATTTCATAAAAAATAAAAAACTACCTATTATGAGGTAGTTTTTTAAATTTCATTATAAATTTTTTACAAAAATATAGAAAAAACACAAAAATAACGATTGTGAAATTTTTATTTGAACAAAAAACCAATAAAATATAGAAAAAACACAAAAAGATTTATTTTATCTGATATTATGGCATATATTATTGTTATGTTGAAGATATGTGATGCGCACAACGATATATTGTTTGTGGCAAAAAGTCAAAAAAAATTTCAGGAATATTTTTTAGAAAAAGTTCCCTCTGAGGCAATAAAGATTTTTTGTGCTTATTTTTCATATAACAAAGATAAAAATGTTAGTGTTCAAGATATGCAAAAGCGATTTAGTTGGGTGAGAAGTCTTGATAAGCAACGTGCCATTCCTACCATTGAAAATTGCTGGTTTGTCACGCCTGAAAATATTGATAGCATTACACAAACACAGCCTTTTTGTGCCTGTTTAACTCATAATTTAGACAATAGCCTTTGTGGTGGTGCTTTGGAATACGGCTCCTTTTCTGATTGGGGGAAGCAAGTGGTTAATATTTTCACTAGGAACAATATTATAATAGACACAGCGCATATGAATAAAAAAAGTTTTTGGCAGTTTGTAGATATGACTTACGCGCCTATTTTCAACTCACATTGTGGTTTTGAAAGAATTTTCAATCATCAACGCAACTTGACCGGAGAACAAGTTCGTATCATTGTTCAAAGTGGTGGGTTTATCGGACTTGCTCTTTACCCAAAATTTTTTACTCACAACAATTTAACTGTTGAGAAAATGGTGGATATAATTTTTTGGTTTTGGGGTAAGTTTGGAACTAACACATTGGGGTGGGGCACAGATTTTAATGGTATAGAACAATATCCTGAGAAAATTAGAGGCTATACTGATATGCAACTGATTGCATCTGAATTATTAAAAAGAGGTGCTAAAAAGTCAGATATTGAAAAACTTTTCTCTAAAAATTTATTAAATTTTATGCAAAAAACAAAAAATTCTTTCGAATTGTTGGAAAAACACACTGGTAGGGGGTAGCCCATTTCCGCCAAGTAATCCAACAAAAAAGCGGTTCAGCAAAGCAGAAAAACCATAAATAAAGTAAAGTCAGATTATTAAGTTTCTATAAGTGAAGTTGTAAATTGTTTAATTTAAAAATAAATTCGTTTAAAAAACCTCTATAAAAAATTAAGTTTTTTATAGTTTTTATCACTTCATATTTTTTTATTTGATTATTTTTATATGAAAATCAAAACAGTTTTCATATGGAGGACACCTCTTTACAAGGTTTATAAATTTAGTTATATTAAATTGAGTGTTTTCACACCCTAAACAAACATCATTATATAACTCTAAAAAAGTAAAAAATATACAATTTTAATTGATATGATTTTTCCTGAGTGCACTACTTATTTGTTGGCACAACTAGTTTGGAGGTGTCATAACCTTCAATTTGAAGTAGTTTTATTTTTTTCGAAATTCCACCAGAAAAACCAGTTAAATTTTTATTTGCCCCTATAACACGGTGACAAGGAATTATTATAGGTATTGGGTTGTGCCCCACAGCGCCACCAACCGCCCGTGCGGACATCTGTTTTTTGCTGTTTCCTGCTATTTTTTTTGCAATATCACCATAAGTTACAACTTCCCCGTAGGGAATTTCACACAAAAGTTTCCAGACATTTTGCCTAAACTCTCTGCCAATAGGGGACAAAGGGAGTTCATCAATATTTGGTTTTCCTCCTGTAAAATATCTATCTAACCATTTTTTTGTTCGAACAAAAACTTCTAAGTCCTCTTTTTCAAGCATTTGAGAGAAAGCACTTCCTCCAAAATGTTTTTGACCTTCCAGCCAAAGACCTGCAAGATTGTTGTTTTCATCAGCAACAAGTGTGATTGAACCGATAGGGGATTGATAGTTTGTTGAATAATACATAATATAATCCTATTTTATTATATTTATTGAGATGAATAATCAAAAAGTAAAGTTTTTATTAAATAATTTCACTTAAATCTTAAATTTACTAAAAGCCTTAATTGTAGTTTTAAAACAAAGAAACCCATCATAATACGGTTATCTATTTTATCAAAAACCATCATTTTACACATACTCCAAATCCTCTTTTTTGAAGATTGGAGCATCTAAAACTTTAAGGGAATCATATTGAAACTATTTGCCACATACTTTTTATTCTTTCAAAAAAATTATGCGATAAGGTATAGTGCTTATACTTTATGAAAGGTAGATGTGTTTCTAATCTTTTTATTTTTGGCAGGGGTGGAGGGAATCGAACCCCCAACAAAAGTTTTGGAGACTTTTGTGATACCACTTCACCACACCCCTATGTGTGGAATTATTGAACGCTTGTTATTAGTTTTGGAGACTGCTACTCTACCATTGAGTATTTCTAGATAAATCAATAGATAATCTAGCACTATCCAATATTATATAAAAAAATTCACAAAGAGTCAATAGAATGACTAATTTTGTTGCAAAAATGTGCATTTTTAATTATAATAAATAAAGAGGTGATAATTGAAAAAGGTAGAAATATACACTGATGGTGCTTGTAGTGGCAATCCCGGGCCCGGAGGATGGGGTGTTGTTCTGCTATATCAGGGTCACGAAAAGCAAATAAGCGGTTTCGAAGAGCAAACCACGAACAACCGAATGGAGATGTTAGCGGCTATAAAAGGACTACAACAGTTGAAAGAGATTTGTTATGTCAACTTGTATAGTGATTCCGCATATCTAGTGAACGCATATAAAAATGGCTGGATTGATGAATGGGTGGGTAACGACTGGAAAACTACAACTAAAAAAGAACTCAAAAATACCGATTTATGGCAACTTTTGTTTGAACTATCAAATAAACATAAAATAACTTGGATAAAAGTTAAAGGTCATTCAAATAACAAGTATAATGAGATTTGTGACCAACTGGCGCGCAAAGAAGTAGAGAAAAACAAAAAGGAGTAAATAAATGATTAAAAATTTATCAAAACGAAGATTTTTACTTCTTTTAAGTGTGGCAATTTTTTTAGTAGTAGTCTTATTAGTGCAGTTTATAATAT
>CAYJAI010000041.1:0-4903 GCA_964368395.1 uncultured Christensenella sp.
GTTTAATCAGCAAAGCCTGTTCGGCTGTGCTGATTGCTTTTTTATTTTTACTTTTTATCTATTTTTCTTTTTTTATTTGCTCTATTTTTGTCTTTATATTTATAATTTGTTTTTTACTTTTTTATATATATTTTACTTTTTTTAGTTTCTTTCCATTATATTTGCAAACTTATCCTTTCTTTTCCTTTATGTTTTAAAACAGTTAAAAGATAAAAACTATATTAAGGCGAGTTACCTTTTTTTCTTTTTTTCCGTGTTTTGAATTGTGCGTGGGCGACCAGTCCTATAAAAAACATTCCCATTATGCCCATAACCGGATACACATATTCCACAAAAGAGGCAAAGCCTATTCCGGACAAAATAAGGGCAATTATGGTTGCCAATAGTGGCGCAAAAACCCCCTTACCTGTATATGTTTTCAACCAGTTAGCGATGGTATAAAGTAGGGCGAAGGCGGTGGTGAGTAAACCTAGCCAGACAATTATCAGCATAAAATATGCAAAGACATTGTTCATAGAATAGGCGATAGCCACCAAGGGCATATCTGAATAAATCACAGAGGGGTAGGAGAAAAGGGTTATAGTTATGCCCAGTAAACTGAGAATTAGACAAATAGCCCCCACAGCGCTACCGCCTAAAACTTCTTTTTGTGAAAAATCGCGTCCCATACGGGCGAAAATAAATCCTGAAAAAAACATATTACTGCTTACAAATAGCACGGCATAAGCCATACTTCCAAAACAATCGCCAGCAGTAAAAGGGTGATTGCTGACCGAAACTCCGGATATAAAACCGTATAGGACAATCACAGTAACTGCAAGCAGAAGTAAGGGGGTAATAAACATATTTGCCTTTGTTATGCCTTTAAATCCGAAACACACCACAACAAAAGTTATAAGCCCGCTGATAACACTTGCTAAGCGATAGGGGGTATTTGGTAGCACAATTTCAAAAAGACTATTAGCCCCTGCAAACATAGAGGCTAACAAAACAAGGTTAGATAAAACTAAAATCATTTCGCCCACCAAAGCAAATTTACCAAAAATAATGCCGTTACATTGATGGACAGTGCTTATATGAAAGTTTTTACCGAAAGTGAAAAACAAATAACTAATTACAAAAAACAGCAAGCCAGTCAACAGTATGACCAGATATGCAACATTACCAAACCGTGCGAAGTAATACCAAACCTCTTTGCCCGAAGCGAAACCTACCCCTACCAAAGTTCCGAACATAGTTAAGCCAATAAACAGTTGGTTAAAAAAAGTTTTATTTCTATTTTTTGTCATTTTCTGCCTCGTTAGGTTTTATAACTACTTTATATAATTGCTCTACTTCCTCTTTGGGAACATTGAAAAAATAGCAGGCGGATAAAAAGATATGCGGATGCGGATACAATAAATAACAGGCGATGGTGTCTTCGGCTAACTCATTGAGTAGGGGGTTGTTCTGTATGTGGTAAGCGGTGCGAGAGAGTTCGGGGATAAGCATTTCCTCAGCAAAGAAGCATTCCACAAAACTTATAGCACTGCAAGTGCCGTTACGAACATTTATCTTTTGAATACGCGAAAACTCATTTTTAGAGATTTTAAAACTGGAATATCTTAGATTGCAAACGAAGTCAACTGTCCAAAAATTGTTGGAAAGCAAAGCGTTTTTAGCCATAATAAATTTCTGTTGTGTATTAGGTCGTGGAGAAAGTAATAATTTTTTGATTAGTCGGACTGAACTTTTATGTGTGCAGTTACATAGTGCGCAGGAGGCCTCCTGAGTAAGTTGTTCATCATACAGTGAAAAGCACCACTCAATATCTTCTAGTAAAAAATAACTTTTATTTATTTCTTGCGCGAATTTTCCACCATAAAAAATCTCCAACAAACTATGAATTTTTTGTTGCTCTAACTCTTTGGGCAAACGATTGCGGATAGCCACCTCATTGGGCAGGTCGTGCGTTTTTAATAACTGAAAAAAGAACAGGTAAAGAGGGTTTTCAATATCTAGCCACCTTGCCCTTGATATGTGAAAAAGAGCATCCTCATACTTTGATAAGTTATGACAGCAGAGCGCGCAAAATAGGTGGTTTTTAGGGTTGAATTCCTCTATTTGAATTAAGCGCTCAAAGAAAATATGTGCCTTTTTCCACTCTTTCAGCCTTGAAAAAAGCGTAGCGATTTTTAATATATCTTTTGGGTTTTTGCTTTCATTAAGGTATAGATTTTGTAGATATTTCCGCATATCTTTCTCTTTGTTTTTATGTTGGCAAACTTCCACCATAACGCACAGACATATAACATTATTGAGGTTTTCAGACAAAACTTCCTTAGCGATTTTTTCCGCGTGCGTATAATCCTCAGCAAGCAAGTTGCATACAGCCATATAACTTTGCGTTTCCTCATCACTTTTTAAGGTTTGTAAAATGTCTCGTGCTTTTTCCCATTCCCTTTTAGATAAGAAAGTTATTGCGCTTTTAACCAAATTATTCCGTTCAAAATTCGGGTTGCTCATACTGTCTTTTATGGCGTGTGTCCACTCCAAAACCGCACCAGTAAAAGATTGGTTGAAATCCCACTTTAAAGTTGCTTCTAAATAATCCAAAGCCAAATCATATTTTTTAACGCAAACTAAATTTCGCGCTATACCAAAGAAACAGGCTGAACGCAAATGAGGTATTTTAGCAGTGCGGAAAAAATACTCACAACTGAGAGCGTATTGTCCCATATCAAAATAAGTTTGCCCGATGAGCAAATCCAACCCCTCGCGTTCCACCTTTGTTTTTGCATAGTTGACCGCGTTTCGCGTTCCATCTAGAACACCCCACAAATCCCCTTCCTGCTGTCTTTTATCTATAAGGTTTAGAAAATAAGTTAACTTATTCTTAAAATTCAAAACTTTTGCCATACTCATATTCTATGAGAGGACTTATCAAAAAAGAATACTAATAAAAAGGCTTTATTGAAGTGGAAAATAAAAACAAGTTTGGGTTGTGTATGTTTTATTGCAAACATATAAAAATCAAATAATTAAAGGAATTAAAAGTTATTTATAAAAATAGAATAAAGAGAGTTATGAAAATTAGGGTTTGGTTGCTTTTTGGTTGTTGATTTTTTTAAACTATGATATTATAAAAATAAATTGGAGGTTTTTGTTATGTTTTGTAATAAATGTGGAGCGCAGGTTGCAGAGGGGATTTCACATTGTCCTCAGTGCGGAAACTCTGTTGCTCAAACAAATAACGGAAAAACTTTGGGTATAGTGGGCTTGATTCTGGGTCTATTTTTCCCTATGGTTGGCTGGATTTGTTGTGGTATAGGATTGAGCAGAGCGAATGCTGTTAATGATTCACAGTCAAGAACTATAAACATTGTTGGAATAGTGCTTGCTACCCTTTCTTTCTTGGCTACTTTTATCTTTTATATGACAGCAGGCAGTCAGATTATGGGAGACTTGATGGGTTCTTTTTAAAGGACTTCAAACAGATGAGTTTTCACTGAATGACTTAAAACTGTTAGGTTCTTATTACAGAGTATAGGTTCTTAATTAAGATAGTTTCAAAACTAGTAAGTTCTTAATGAAGGGCTTGAAACCTAATAGATTTTTAATAACAAACTTAAAAAACCACTCTTTTGAGTGGCTTTTTGTTTTATCTTTAATATTTTCATACTACTTTATATTTTCATACTACTTCATATTTTACTTATCAATCTTTTCTTCTTAATGCTTTATCTTAATCTCTTATATTTTTCATTTTATCATTATTTATTTCTTTGACATAAAAGTTCTTAACATCTCTGTACTTAAATGATTTATTTTCAAATACTTGGTCGATAAACTTTTTTACACCCCTAACAGTTTCTATTTCTTAGTAGTTTTCCCTATAAGTCCCTGCCTTTCTGCTTCTTCCATTGGCATCCCCACTATGAAGCCCTTTTTGTTTATTACTGTTACGAATACCTTCTCCTCTAATTGAGTATCTTGCTTCTGATTGTTTGCCATTTACAATTCCCCCACTTTTTTCTTTAATTTTTTTAAGCTCGTTTTCAATGTTTTTATTTTACTTTATCTTTAATGCTTTACCTTAATATTTTTCATTTTGCTCTCTTGATATTTTATTTTAAACATTCCACATTTTGGGTTTGTTCCATGCTCAGAGCCAGTCGCTTAACTTTGTCCCTAAAATTTTGATGCAGTCATTTTACATTTGAGATTTATTCACCACACTCACAGCAAGAGCAGGCGCACTTGCTTTCTTTATTTTTGGGGGAATCCGTCTTGACAACCTTCGAACTTTTCTATAACAATACCGGCTTCCTCTAATAACTGTAAAGAAAACTCATCCGGATAATTGTCGCGAAAAACAATGCGTTTTATACCTGAATTTATAATCAATCTAGCACAAATTGAGCAAGGTGAATGAGTTATATAAATGGTTGTTCCTTCCAACCTATGCCCCATTTTTGCTGCCTGAGCAATGGCATTCTGTTCGGCGTGGACAGCGTAACACATTTCTTGTCGTGTTCCGCTTTCAATACCTAACTTTTCGCGCAAGCACTCCCCCCTTTCCACGCAACTTTTAACTCCGGAGGGGGCTCCGTTATACCCAGTAGCAAGTATGCGCTTATCCCGAACAATCACTGCTCCAACCTGTCTGTTTGGGCGGATGCAACTAGACCAAGTGGCAACTAATTCTGTCATTTGCATAAAACGCTTATCCCATTTTTTAGATTTATCCATTACTTTCTCCTTAGTTATTTTCATCCTTTGGCGGTAGTTTAGGCGGTAATTTAGGAGGCAACTTTGAAGGCAACTTAGGCGGCAACCCTTGCGGTAATTTAGGCGGTAGTTTAGGCTGTGCCCCTTGCTGAGTAGGTGCAGTTTGTTGAGTAGGCATAGTCTGTTGAGTAGG
>CAYJAI010000042.1:0-4800 GCA_964368395.1 uncultured Christensenella sp.
AAAAACTAACAAAATAAAATAATGATAAACAAAAAACCGCCGAATAGCGATTTTTTGTTTATCTATTTAATATTAAAATATCTTGATTACATTTTTAAAACATCTAACAAACTTTCCAAAGCATCATACATTTCTACTTCTTCCTTATCTGCGGAGTCATCTTTCGCCTGAATTATGCTTTCAATCTCTGAAATCAACTCTCCACGCTCTTTTTCGTTTTCTTCTTCAACAGATTTTATTACTGCTTTTGAGCGTCTGGATAGAGTGGCTAATCGTGCTTTCATTTGAGTTTTAGATAGTTTCACAGGTGGATTGTATGCTACATCAATCTCTATTGCATCATCAAACATATGGTCATTTCCTGTGATTTCGGGAGTTTTAATAGTAATTAGATTGATGCCTCCTGCGCGTAAAAAACTCAACAGAGGGACAAGGTCACCTGCGCCCGCCATAAAGCAGTATTCTTCTATATGTTCCGCAGTGTAGTAAAGTCGAACAGCATCTACAAAAATACGCGTGTCCAACTGTGATTTAGCGCGTTTTTTGAACCGCATAGTAGGTGCAGACTCAAAACCGTTTTCCTCAATTATATCTCCAAAACGAATATGCTTTCTTTCGTTGAAGCCATACACTTTCACAAAACTGAGTTTACCTCTTTTCTTTAACGCCTTTATTATGCTATCAAATACTGGAAGACTAACTTTTGCGTTATCAATGTCTATAAACAATGCTATATTACTCATAATTTTTCTCCTAAATCCTTTATTATGTTTTTATTTTCTCGCTTATAATAGAACAAATATTGCTGCGCTATGCCAGATAAATCTCCAAAGATTTCAACCAAATGCTCACGCATTTTCAAACGATTATGCTCTTTCCCGAAGTGTTCATTATATACTTTATGTATCCAAGTATCTACCGGAAAAACTCTACTATACCCCAGCCCGAAAAGTAAAACACAATCTGCCACTTTTGGACCTACTCCTGCTAGACTTTGCAATTCTTTTTTGGACTGTTCGGGCGATAACTGTTTTAGTCCATTTAAGTCAAATCCGTTTTGCAATATTTTTATGCTTTGTGCCAAATATTTTGCCCTATACCCTGTTCCTGCTTGTTGAAAATCTTTTATGTTTGCCTTGCTTAACTGTTCTAAGGTAGGGAATGCAAAAAGTTTATTTCCTAACTTATTGCCAAAGTTTTCACATAAGTAGCGGACACTTTTTTTGATTCGTTCTATATTATTATTTGCAGAAATAATAAAACAAATAAGGGTTTCAAAAGCATCCTGCTTTAAAATGCGGACACCTTTTGAGAATTCTAAGGCAGGTCTTAAAAACTCAAAATTTTCCAGTTCCGAAAGTATTATATCATAATTTGTTTTTAAATCAAAGTAATTTATGAAATATTCCGTATTATCCGAAGTTATTTTGTAACTACTAGCCCCTGTCTGCTCTATCCTTGCAATTTTATCCCTGCTTTGGACTAGCCAAATATTTGCATTTTGCTCAAAACGAAACATTTGCCCACTGTGTAGAATTGCGCGAATATCAAAGGTGTGGGCGTTTGAAATCAGTATATTTTTTCCTGAAATTTTATAATCCATTTTTTTTGCCTTTTAAAAAGTATAGCAAAGAAAATATTTTTAGGCAAGGAATTGAGAATAATTCTATATATCTTTATAGCCTTATTGTCTTAACTATGTTTATCTTTATATTTTTTTATTTTAACTTTCTGTTTTATATTATGCTTTGTTGTTCTTAATTTTTATTTATCTTTTTTGCTTTTATATTTTATATCTTAATTCTATTTATCTTTTCTGTTTTTTATCTTAATTCTATTTATCTTTTCTGTTTTTTATTGTCTTGTTAATCAAAAAAAGGCTAAGCAAGGAAGTAGTGGAACAAAAGGGGGCAAATCAATTCCCGTTCAATTTGATTGTCCGTTAAGGTATCAGGCAAAGAATAGGGTAATAACAAAAAAGGCACAAAGAAAATCTTTGTGCCTTATAGGTCGGAAATTGATATTGAAAATTACAATGTAGGGGTCGGTATTGCAATCAGGTGATTTAGGACTAAACTATATTTTAGAGAGGTTTTAAAACTTTTCTTTTAGTCTATCCAACAATCATCTATATCCTTACAACCTACATAGCCATTATATTTAATAAAGCATATTTGTGTGACAATTTTTATTTATTTTAACTTTTTATTTGTATATTTTTGTTTTTTCTGTTAAAATAATTGTTATGGATAAAAACAAAATAAGTAGTTATTTTAATGTGCCCAATGTGTTATCTTCTTTCAGGCTGTTGTGTGTGCCCATTTTTTTAATAGTTTTTTTCACGCAAACACCAAACTATATTATTTTTGCTTTCATTATATTTATTGTAGCAAGCATTACAGATATTATTGATGGAATAATTGCGCGTCGTGCTAATCAGATAACCCCCTTAGGTGTCGTGCTGGACCCCTTAGCAGATAAGTTATTGCAAATGTCTGCCCTTTTTGCTTTTGGGTGGGATGGCATTATTGACTGGTGGCTGGTGGGTGTGCTTTTCGTTATAGATTTGGCTATGATTATAGCCGGAACAATACTCTTTAAGCGCCGAATAACCATACCTAGTAACATAATAGGAAAGACAGGCACTTTTGTTATGACAACAGGTCTTATTATGTGCTTTTTCCCTGAGATTTTCAACCCTTGGAACTTATATGTCTTATATATAGGCTTAGGAATTATTACTTCAAGCGTGATTTTATATGTTGCGATGAATGCGAAAAGTGTTATACAAAAAATGAAAAATGGCAACAAAAAAGATGTTGAACATACAAGCACTAATCAGGAAAAGGTTCAATAATTTTTTATACAGGCATTGAAAAGAGCAAAGAATTGTGTTATAATATATCCACAAAGATTTGGAGGGATTTATGACAGCCTTAATTTTAAGTGGTTCTTTACTGGAATTTTTTTCTAGTCCGTGGATTATTTGTGCCATTATCCTATTGATTTTAGGTATTGCTCTTGCTATGTTGGCTAAAACTTTGACCGTTAAGGTTACAAAGCAAGAATTTGATAAGCAAAACAGATTTTATAAGAATTTATTAGTTGTTGCATTGACCATTATTTTGGTGGGAACTTTACTTTTAATTGTTGGCGTTTCTTTATTGGCAGGATTGTTTTAGTTCTTTTTAAAACAAAAATCAACTAAGGTTCTGTTGCCTTCAAGATTAGTGTATACCGAAGAGGTTCAAAAGATTTTTAAATAAAATTAAATAAAGATTATGTTGACTTTTAAGGCATCAAGCAAGCGGTCGGACAATATCTTTTTTATTTGATTGTTGCTAAATTTGTTGATTGTATTAAGTTGGTTTGTTGTGTTTTTAAGTTAGTTGAGAGGGTTAATTTAGTGATTTAATTTGCTTGAAATCAATCAGGTTGGTTGAGGGTAATAAATTGGTTTGTTTGTTGCGTTTTTAGTTAAAGAAGTATATTATTATTAAAACTTTTGAAAGATTTTTATCTATTTGATGAAAATCTTTTTTTATATTCCAACTAACAAGAAACCAAATTTTAATTTGCTCTTAGACAAGCAAGAAGTCGGACAACGCCAAAAAAATTCTTAGGCAAGCCTAAGATATGTTCAAAAGTTGTGTTAAATTTTTTAGCAAGGTCAAAGTAAAAATGTTGTGTAAGAAAGGCTTATCAAAACATTTGTTGTATTATATTAGTCAATATGCTTGTTATCTTTTTAATGCTGGATAAAGGTTGTTTTTAATTCCTCAAAAAAGGACTAAATTTGATAAAAAAATAAAAAGACAGTGCTTTTTTGTTCTTAGAATTTTGTTTGCTTTGTATTAGAATGTATAAAGAGGTGAGCAGATGGTGGTCTACATAGAGGTGGTGCTGTTGGAAAACTTGCTCATTGATGGATTGTTGCTTTGGTTGGTTTTGCAGTGCCTAAAAATTAAAACAAACTGGTGGGGGTTGGTTTTGGCAAGCACTTTTGGTGCGGGCTTTGCTTTGGCTAGTCCTAGCATAGCGGTGGAGGGTTTTTTTGCTTTTTTAATAAAGGTGGGGATTGCTGTTATAATGAGCATAATGCTTTGTTTGGATTTTAAAAAACTTTGGCTTAAAACACTACTATTTGTTCTTTTTACTTTTTGCTTTGGTGGGGTGATGCTTTCTGTTTTTAGTTTTATGGGCGTATCCACCACGACAGGATTAGCCTTGGGATATAATGCTGAAATACCTTTGGGTGCTATGGTAGCGGGAAGTTTGATTTTTGTGCTGGTGAATATTTATCTAGTAAAAAGGTTTTATAAAAGAAGAAAATTAGCACAATTTTTTTATGATATTCAATTAACGGTCAACAGCAAACAAACTACTTTGAGAGGGTTTTTAGACACAGGCAATACTCTGGATAATGCGCAAGGCAAACCTATTATTGTGGTCGGCAGTAAGCAACTAAAATGTTGGTTCGATACTGAGGAGCAGTTGGAGTTGATTATGGGGAAGTATGGTGGTATAGGTTTGCAGAACGCACAAAATATAGTGGTGCAAAGTGTAGGGGGAAAAGAAAAAATATTAGTTTTTGATGCTCAGTGTGTTTTTAAAAATAAATCACAGCAAGTTGCGGTAGGTATTTGTTCAAACAATCAATTTTTCAAAAGAGGTTTTGAGGCTATTTTAAGCCCTAAGTTATTAGAGGGGTAAACTTAGAGGATGAAAAACATCTTGATAAACTTTAATTGTAGATTATTGGAGATATAATATAGGCGAAAATTGTTGGCGGGGTAATGT
>CAYJAI010000043.1:0-4685 GCA_964368395.1 uncultured Christensenella sp.
TTCCTATGATAGTTAGGTTGTTAAAAGTTACCTTATTATTGATAGTCTGTTCCATCGCCTCTTTGGTCAGGTCGTTCTTATTTAGATAAGTTGCTCTGTGTTCGTCATTATCTTGTGCTACCATACTTATGGAGAACATAGCAGTTTGACAGTTTATAGCACGACCCTCAGATGTTCCGTTTGTATTAAGGAAACTATCTGGCTGGTTTGGCCAAATTCCGGTTAAGGTCACTAAATCCAAACCACTTCCATCAATATTAAAGTAGTTTCCGTTTATTTCTAGTTTATTATCGGATATACCATATCCTGCACGCACATATGCGTTACCACTTCGGTTCGCTATAACATTACCACTACCATCAAAGTCAATGCATCCCGCAGTTAACTCCGCTCCTGCAAAAATATTTCGGATAGAACCATCAGGGTTATATTGCTCATCAGATAATGCTACTTTTATGTTGCGTTGAATATATATGCTTGTCACACTAAGATTTCCAAAAACACTTTTCATATCTTGGTTATCAAAAACATTATAACCATCTTTCAAGTTGAAGATATAAGTTAAAGTTTTATTTGGCTGTGTCTCATAACTACCACTTGATCGGTCTGTTCTGTTTTGATATTTTAAAGACACTTCACATTTTATAGTGCTTCCGATTAGGCTGTTAGCAAAAGTAAATCTATACCCTTCATCAACCTCAATGCCTTCTTCAATTTTCACCCACTCTTCACCATCTAATTTAGAGAAAACATAGTCCACTACATCATTGTTTGGCGTTGCAGAACTCTTGCCTAAAATTCTTGTTTTTATATCAAAGAAATAAGGGTTAGATTGCCCCACCTCATAGGTGTAAATGTTTGTGTCACTCACTGCAAAGCAATCTACCTTGCCACTTATGTAGGTTGCATCATCTGTTCCCAGTTTGGAAAGAGTAGATTGATTAACAACATAATCTGTTCCATAATCAAGAGATTTAACATAGTCTACCACTTTATAATGCTTTTCACAACTTTGACTGCCCCAATCATAAGTGAAGAAATAATCGCCTATTGCAAGAGCAGGTAAAGTTGCTCCGTTTGGAAAGTTGTAAAGCAGTTCTCCACTCGCACTATCACCTGTATAGATTTTCAAATTTGTATATATTTGAGAAGAAAAGTTATAAGTTCTCCCCATAAAAATTACTCGATGGTCAGCATCTATATCATACCACAATGATTCACTGGCACTTTTTACAACCTCTACATCAAAAGTCTTACTTGCAACTCCCTCATAACTTATAGTTATAGTATAAACTCCCAAAAGTGCAAGGTCATAGCCACCTAAATCCAAAGTGAATTCGCCCGCGCTTAATGTTTCAGGCGTTCTGCCATCCTCATAAGATAAGGTTACCACCAAATCATTCCAACCCCAATCTTGATCCTCTCCCTGTTCCACTGCTTCTGGAATACTTGAACGATCCACATTCAATTCGGTAGGCTTTGCAACCTCCACCGTAACTTGAATTGTGATGGTTATAGGGCTGTCTTCAAGCGCGTTATTGTATTTTATAATTATATCATAAGTTCCCGATGTTGTTGCATCGTAATCACTGTAATCTATACTGAAAGACTCATCTTCGGTAAAACCTTGTCGGTATGGAATATTGTCGCTAGAACCACCAACACGAGTAGCCTTTATTGCTAAATTTCCAAAGAATTTTGAAATATCTGTTCCGTATGCATAAGTTTTAGCAAAAGTTGTTTTCGTTACATCTTCCTCTATGGCAGTTGCAGCCTGAACAATATTCACTTCAAAGGTTTGAGTGTAGTCGCCATATTTTACAGTGTAAATAAACGCTGCTACTGAGGCAGTGCTAAATTCATTATCACTACTGACCTCATAGCCATCTACATACCCAGCATCATTTTCCGAAAGATATTCCCCGTTACTGCCCTTTGATTTCTCATTTATGGTTATTTCAGGCGCATTAGATTCTAAGAAAACCTTGGAAACCTTTAATTTGGCTAAGTTTACTGAACTAACCTGGCTTCCTACTTTGTATTTAGTTATTACTTCACTGCTATTCACTTCCATACCAACCATATTAGGTTCAGCAACAGTGACTGAATAACTGCCTCTGATTGTGGCGCTATTATTATAGATAACATAAATAGCATACTGCCCCGGCTGAGTGCGGTTAAAGGCTGAACTATCTATTGTGATTTTTTCTTCGGCAAAATCAGCAAGAGCCACCTCTTTTGTTTCATTGTTGTTGTATTTCAATACCGCTTTTAATCCCTCAGCGCTAAACTCTTCATCAAAAGCATAACTAGTTTTCACGCCACTGCTAATATCCGCACTTACCTGCTTGATTGGATTGCCACAAGCACTGAACGCAAAAATGGAAGCAAACACAAATAATAAACTAAAAGCGAATGTCCAAAAACTTCTTTTCTTCGTTTGTTGCATTTTTTTCTCCTATTTTTTATTTATTAAGGTGGTGGGACCACTCCTCCGCCCCCTGAAATGAAGTCAAAATATAGTGTGTCTGTTTTTTCTGTTTTATCCATTGTTTTTATAGTAATTGAAAAACCATTACTCAGTAGGGTTGCCCTATTCTTAAAAGTTATTAAGCCATCACCATTTATACTGACTATGTTATCATTTGAAATACTGGGTGTCAACTCAATTTCCGAAATTGTAGCATTATCTGGTAAAATTTTCCAACTTAATTGATATTTAATTTCAACAGTGTCCGACTTCCAGGATATAGTCACAACTTTATCCCCATCCTCTAAAATAAAAGGATTATTTTCCTCTGCGCTATTCACAAACTCTATGGAAGATACTGGCTGATAATCACGCCAAGTTTCCGGGTTGTTGCCTATGACACTTATTATGACCACGGCTAAAACACAAAAAATTATTTCTAATAATATTATTATTTTTCTTGTCATCATTCACCTCTTAAAGTTCAATTCTTTTAAAATATACTTTGAGGTTCGCCATAAATAAAAACAATCTCAGCACAAAAAACGCTAACGCTAAAATTATCAATTTTATCCAACCACTTGCAAGATTATCCAACATAAAGAAGGCAGCAAAAGCACCTACACCTACCGCTATCAACACGCCGGAAAACAAACTTCTACCTATATTAGGGTTATCGTTAGCATTTCCTGTTTGCGCAAAATCATTAAGGCGCGGATTCAATATATCGAACTGGAAAGACTGAAAAATATGTGCAGTATTGAACAACACCATTACAAAGGTAAACCCTATTGCACTACCTATCGAAACCTGAGTTAGTAAGGAATAAGTCAAGCATCCCAACAATAAACCAAGGGTAGAAAGAATCATATTAAAAGTTATTTTAGCCCACGCTACCTTATATGTTTGGCTGGGGGCTGTTTTTAGCAGAGCAAACTCATTACCCTCTACCGAAAGAGCGGTCGCGGATAAAGTATTACCCGCAGTTGCTAACAACAATCCTATAATTAAATTAAATACTATAATCAAAGTATCCCCTAACGGATTCGTGTTGATGGCACTGAAAATTGTATTCATTATATATATAAGAAAAGGAAAAGCAATCAAAAAAGCAATATATGTGAACAACCTACCCGGAGTTCGGACTATGGTTCGCACTTCTTTTATAAAACAAGTTTGAAAAGTAGTTCTTTGTTTAAATTTGTCCGCCTTGTGTTTTCCAACTCCTGTCCGCTCAGAAAAATGGCTGACCAATTTAAAGTAGAAAGGCATTGCCAAAGCCCAAACCAACCCAATCAATGCAATAATTGCCCCAAACATTATCACATAATCTAACACTGTTCGAGTAAGGAATAAAGTGTTAACCATATCCTTTATCACAAACAGCCAATCGTTAGTTGTTGAAATAAAACCATTCACCCCTTCCATAAAAGAACGGTAAAGAGCCACTAATCGTAAAGGGCGTGGCAGAGCATTAAGGGCAAGAGTTATCAACCAGAAAACCGCGACTAAAACCCCCACCCCTAAAACAACCTGCATCCAAGAAAATCTTTTCAAAAGTTTTTTGATATACATAGCAGGAATAGAAAGCAAAGCCCCCAACAGAACAGGCAAGGCAGGCAAAAGCGCCAGCAGTAAAATAGTATGTAATAAATATAAAAAATTAAAATTACTTGTAATAAAGGCAAACCCTAAAAGCACGGGTAACAGTAAGTAAAGGTTACGCACAAATTCTTTTATATAGAAAACAATTAACTTACTTAAAAATATTTCATTATGCTGTGCGGGCAAAGCAAATAAAATAAAGTTATCCTTATTTGTATATAATGAATCCATAAGCAGGTTTGTGTTCCCTATTGTGCTGATAATTAAAACTATTCCTATAAAAAACAACAATAGATTTTGGTTTACATCAAGAAACATCAAATTTTGAAAAACATACATTATTGCGGAAGCAACCACCGTTATAAGAGCCACAGTTAAAATGCGAAGCAGAAAATAAACAATAATTTTTTTATTGCTCATATTCCTAAACTTCCTACCATCTACTAATTGCATTCGAATCAATGCATTCATTCTTTTTGCAAACACTAGCGCACTCCTTTATCTTATGCTTACCCTTTTAATCAACTGCCTTTTATTTGTTTGGCGTATTATTTTGTGCCTTTTTTCTTTGACTTATTTTCTTTTGGCTTTTTGTTTTGTGCCTTTTTTC
>CAYJAI010000044.1:0-4381 GCA_964368395.1 uncultured Christensenella sp.
AACTTGAAAACCGTTATACCGAGAGGTATCTGGGGTTCGAATCCCTAGCCTTCCGCCAACAAAGTCCGTAAATGCGGCGTTTCTGAGGGTTTGAGTATGAAATCACTCAGACCTTTTTTTAAAAGTCTAGTTTAATTTATTTTAATAAAAAAGTAATACTTTGGATTTAGTTGCAAAAAATGAGGAAAATGTGTAATAATATTATTAAAGTAGTTAACAAATTTAACCCGACTTATTGTCAGGTAAAGAAAAAAGAGGTAAGGTTATGAATAATATCACAAATTTTAAGGCGAAAAGATGGACTTTTATATTGGTAGTGCTCGCTATTTTTACTGCTTTATTTTTTCCGCTTGCACCAAAAAGCGAGAGTTTGAGCAAAACTTTTGCTCAAAGTGTTGAAGCGGCAAAAGTTTATGTAAATGCAAGCAGTTCGGGTAATGATGGGTCAGCGGAATTAGGGCTTACAATAATCCCTATAATAACATTATGACAGCAATTGGCGCTGCTAATGAAGGCGACAGAATTTTGTTTCAAAGCAACTTCACATTGACAAATGCAACACGACTAACTGTTGGCAAAGAAATTACTTTTGAAACTGCTGATATCGATAAAACTGGCAACGCAATAGAGGAAAGGTTTAGCATTTTAAGAAGCGCAAGTTTTGAGAATGACCATCTTATAATTGTAAATGAGAGCGGTGTGCTTACATTGAAAAATATTGCTATCAATGGTCAATTAACATATAGCGCAACTGCGGCGGGCTCAAATATTCTTGTGACTGGCACTTCTACTACTAGTCCAGACGAAGGCGGCAAACTCATTATTTTAGAGGGCGCACTTCTTACAGGTGACCACTCTGTTTTTTATGAGCCCTTGGGAAATAAACAAGTTGGCGGTGGTGGTTTATATTTGCTTAATGGAACGCTTGAAATGTATGGTGGCGAAATAAGTGGCAATTTTACGAAACATAGTTTATCAAGTGCAATAGGCTCTTATTATATGAGCAGTATCAGGATGATTTTGCAAGGTGGACTAATCACAGACAATGTTTCTAATAAAGGCAAGGCTTTTCAGGTTCACGAACATACAATAATTGGTGGAGATTTTACTGTTAAAGATAATTGGTCAAGCACCGCAAAAACAGAACAAGCCAACATTAACATTCATTCAAAAGCGAAAATTGAGGAAGGTTTTTCTGGCACACTATATGTTATTGACTCCTCGCCCGAGCGCTTGAAAGAAGTAGGGTTTGAATATTTAGGAAAGGATGATTTTCCAATTAAAACAATCAGACCTGACTCTGACCCCAACTTGCACCTAAGAACAGAAGGCGATACTGTGGTTTGGGATTATTATTACACCGATTATCAAGAATACATAAAGCCTACTTTTGTTGACCAAGGGGAGGTTCGGCAGTATGCAATTATTGACGAGGCGAGCAGTGATACAATTTATAATGACCTGCCTGTTTTAAAATTGAATGGCGAAGATTACACCCCGACAACTAACGCTGAAGAAAACACTGTAACTTTTAAACTTAACGAAACAATAAGCGGAAATAATATTCAGTTTGAATATACGGCGGCTGAACTGGATACTTTGGTGGAGGAGGATTTTGATAAGAAAAAAGCGGATCCGAAAGCAAACAGCGAAATACTTGCAATGATTGAAGCGTGCGAGGAATCAATAAAAGAGGAAATGTCCATTGATGAAAAACTAGTTTTGATTTTGAGCAAATTTAGCGAAATTGAACTGAAATTTGTAGAGACAGACAAAAACCTTGTAAGGGAAGGGTTGGAAACTTACAATGTCATATATAGTGAAAGCGTGTCAGCCGAAGTTGAATTGATAATTTCTGAACAAGTGGCGTTGGTTAATAAAAACAACTACGAAGATGAAGGGGTTATCAATCAAATTATCCAAGATGGGAAAGACTTAATAGATATATATTATTTAGAGCAGGCAAAAGCAGAAAAGAAAACTGAATTGTTAGGGCAATATAGACAGGGTGATTATAATACAGAAAACTGGGAAGAAATCTCGATTATTATTGAGAGTATTAAAGACGAAATTGATGCTTTTACAAAAATTGAGGATATAGAAACTTATAACATAAGTGAAGCAAGTCAAAGCGCATTGGATGAAATCATAACAATCGCGGAGCAACTTGCAGAAGTAAAAAATACCCAAAAACTTGAAGTTGAAAAACTGCTTGAAAATTACAATGAAGAGGATTACACAGAAGCAAACTATAACAAAATTTTACAAATCATTGCAAGCGCTAAAAATGAAGTGGATGCCTTAACTACAATAGAGGAAGTAAGCAACTTTAATGTGGAAGAAGTTAAAGTTTTTTCGGATGCTGTTAAGACAATAGCGCAAGAGTTGTTTGAAGGGGCAAAAGCAGCAAAAATAGCCGAGATAGACATAGTAACGAAAAAATATAATGCTTATAATTACGGCAATCAAAACTTTGTTGAAATAACACAGTTGATAAATACTGCAAAGCAAACAATCAATGAGGCTACTGATGAAGTGGCTTTTGAGGGCATAGTTGAAGGGCTTCAAACTACTTTAAGCGTTTATAAAATTATAAAAGAATCTGAGGGTAAATACGAAACATCGGACCAAAACCTTGATTATGAGAATGGCGACATTGAAGAGTATTATTCCATAGTTGAAAATGAGAGCGGACTTGACAGTGGAGTGAAGGTAATTGTAACCCGAGTTGAAATTGACGCAGATGCTATGGTAGAGATAAAAGATAAAATTAATATTTTTGAAATAAGTGATACTATTGTTGATAAAGAGATATTAAACGCACAGGAAGTAATAGCAAAACTTAACATTCGACTGGTTGATGAACTGGGAACCGAAATAGAGAGTTTTACAGGAGCGTATAAAATAAGTTTTTTATTGACAGAGAAATTAAGAAGTAGTCAAAATATCAGAATTATATATCTTGATAGTGATAACAACATAACCGAAGTGTTCAGCATAATCAGGGAAGGTAACTGGATAACTTTTGAAACAGATCATTTTAGCGATTTTTACTTGCTTGGTGATGTGGGCACAGGGCGAGTAATAAACTTATGGTGGCTGATTGTTTTGCTTCTCATAATCATTTGCGCAGAAGTCGGCGTTATTATTTGGAAGAAAAGACACCATAGTAAAAGAACCTATTCTGTCGCCCTAATTGCGTTAATTACCATAATACCAACAAATGCATATATTATAATTGCAATCTTAGGTATTGCGGTGCTTTTACTTGGTGGATATATCGCCTATTTATTCCTAACCAGCAAAAGAACGCTTATAGGTGGTATTAATAAAAGTTCGAAAAGCATAGAGCCAGAAACAGGAGAAAAAATCATTGATGCTGAGAAGTTGGATAAAGATGATTTAGATGCCAGCGAACGAGGCGTAAGCGCATAGTCAAAGGACAAGTATACGGGCGAGCGTTAGATATAATTTCAGAATGAAGACAAGGTTGCATCAAGCGCCAGAAGGGTCTATGTTGAGATATAAGAAATAAAAAACTCTATCTAATAATGAGACAAAGATAAGAGTAAATTGTTAAAGTTTAAAATTTTACGGCATAGATTTTGCCTAAAAAATATATACAAAGGGAAGTGTGGAAAACATATGAAAATAGGAATTGATTTAGACGGGGTTGTTTTTGATAGTGAAAGTTGGTTTAGAGCGTATTCAATAATTTTTGATACTAACATTGGTGGAAAAGGTGTTAAAAATGCGGATTGCATACTGGCTGAAGAGAGATACGGGTGGACTAATGCAGAGATAGAGCAGTATTATGAAGGGTGTAAAAGACAGATTCAAGAAGAAGGTCCACTTATGCCTTATGCAAAATATGTTTTAGATAAATTAGCAGAAAAACACCAAATTTATTTTATAACAAGACGAGGTATTCATTCTAATGGTTCAATTATAAAGACGAAAGAGAGATTAAGAAAAGAAAAAATAAAGTATGATGAGATTTTTTTCGGGCAAGAAAGCAAACTTGAAACTTGCAAAAAATTAGGCGTTGATATTATGATTGATGACAATCAAGGCGTAGTTAAAGAAATTAGCGAAAACAATATCAAGTGTCTTTATTTTAGGAATATAAACAATTTGGCAAGTCCATCTAAAAACATAATTGAAGTGCAAAGTTGGGGCGAAATATACCGCTATTTCTTTGGGAAATAAGCAATAAATAAACTATCTTAAAAAACATATTTACATAACATTTATATAAAAAATAAAACACAGTTTATTTTTTATATTTTTTCATTTGATTGCTTGTTTAAATGTATTATGCTACAATCTTTATAAAATTAAAATGAGGTTGCAACGCTTTGAGTAGAACAAAGTTTAAAAT
>CAYJAI010000045.1:0-4364 GCA_964368395.1 uncultured Christensenella sp.
GCAAGAATTAGATAAACAACGAGCCGAGCAAGCACTCCGCAAGGCATCTCAAAAATTGGATAGAGGCGGATACTCGCTATGAGCAACCAAAACGATGATTTAGACGATCAGTTATATATTTTATTGGCATCCATGAAGGAATATAGAGAAGCCATAGCAGACGATAACAAGCGATTAGAGAAGTTTTACAACCAAGTCGCTAGTGGAGTGCTAGATAAGGCTGAAAAGTCGCTAGAAAACGTAAATAAGAAGCATACAGGCGCATTGAACAACAGTATTCAGGAATTAAACGAAGCTACAAACAGACTGAACTTAAAATTTATCATCATTTTTGCCAGTACTTTTGTGGCTTTGGTTCTCGTATTGCTTTTAGCTATATTTTTGTATATCCCAAGCCTTGATGAAATCCAACAACGCAGAGCAGATAAGAAAGCATTAGAACCATATGCACTTCAAATCAAAGTTGATGATGGAGAAACACTCGTCAGAATCATGACGAAAAAGCCGTGTTACTCATTCCAACCAAATAACGTCAAAGAAAAAACCTATGACTGGTGTCAGATCGACCCTAAAAAATACTAGATGATCGGTACTTTGCTTGGTTTTTCTCATTACTGATCAGATTACAGCAAGCGCAAAGTTGCCCGACTTTGAAATATGGCTAAAGTCATATTTCAAAGCATCGAGCTAAATTTTGCGTATGAAATTTTATGTTAAATATGCAACACACATATTCTAAAAAACATAAGCTGAAAATCAGAAATATCCTCTTCTAAGAACCTGATTTTGATCTATCTCTAAGGACTCAGGGAATGCATCTTTAATATGATTGATTAATCGTTGAAAGCTACTAAGACTAAACGGATTATCATCTAAAAACCGCTCATATTCTGAAGCATATCCTTGTCTACCTGCCACAGTCGAAAAACGATCACGAATATTTGATGATAAGCGCTTTGCTTGTCTTAATATAATTACTTCATCTATTGCTGTAAGCCTTGTATTAATTGGTGTCATATCTAAATATTCACATAGAAGTAAGTATTTTGATCCTGTAACAGCAATTTTTAATTCATTAGCAGTTTGAGAGGCTTCTTGGAACATTGTCTTATCTAAGTTCGTCTTTATCTCGGCAGCAAAATAGGCTACATCAAAATCTTTAGTAAACTTATTTGCAGAGTTTGCGACTTCTTCGATTGTTATCTTATGTTTTTTAGCTAATGCAAAATCTTGATCTTTTACTTTCAGGAATACCCCCCCACGATTTAAAGGTTGAATAGACCCCCCAAAACTAAGCCCAGAAAAAGAAGATTTAGATCCATAACTTAAGTCTGTGATATGAACTAATCCAGGAACTAATCGTTTATCAATAAAATAAGGAATGAACTCTTCTAGTATCGAGTTTGATAGCTTCAATTGCCCATTTTGACGGTATAGAAAGTCATTAGGGGAGTTGTATATAAGTTCAAAATCAATGTGCTTTTTATAAGCATTAATAAGATTCACTTTATCTTGTAGCAATGTTTCTAGATTTTCTAAATCATCTAAATCTAATTTAAGTTGTTCATATTTATCTATAGCTTGTTGTACCCTAGGTTTATCTGTTGAGGAAAGTTTAGAATTAACAAGTAAGGCTTTTAATTTACTACCGTGTGGTTCAGGTTTACTCATAGTGTTCTAGCATTAAATAAAGGTGATGGTTGTAAGCTTTCTGATTTAGAAACTGCTTGTGTGAGTAGCTCTTGATTCTCAATTTTTGAGTCAGCAAGTTTTGTTTTTAGAAAAGTTGTACCGATTTCAGTAGACAGTCGAACATCTAATATTTCATAGCTAGAAGTTTTTCTAAAGATGATTAAATCTTCATAGATTGATTGCCCAAACTTATTAACAAAAACTCGTTCAGTGCTTGAAATAAAATTAAAAGATGGATGGAGGTAAAGAAGTTTTTCAAGTATTTCAGAATTATTAAAACTTTCCCCTAGTACTTTAGACTCTCTCCCAACGACCATTACTCCAATTGCATCATGTTTCATGATACGTGCTAATTCATCTAATGTTTGCCCTAAGTCTTGTGCATATTGAACTACTGTGAGAAATCGATTCTGCCTGAATTTTCGATTAGCACCGATTTCTGATTTTGCTGCATTTAGTGGAAACCATCCTAATTTTTCCATTATTGGTCGGTAGTTTTGATGATAGTTAAATACATTGATGTATGGAGGTGAAGTAATAACTCCATCTATTGAATCCGACAAAATATTTGTAGACCGACAGTCTTCTAAATAGCTATTAGCTTCGCCTGAATATTGATGAATTTCATGTATGAAGTTGATAAAGCTATTTTTAGCTTTCTGAACTTTTTTCAGATCAATTTCGGTACTATTTCCTGTAGCAGTAAGCAGAATTGCTGTTAATGCAATTTTTAGAGGTTCATCTTTTGTAGTTTGGACTAGACCTAATATTTCATTTACATTTCTTTGTTCACTTAAAGCAATATGTAGTTGAGAGCATAAGGTTTTTTTTTCGCTCTCAGAAAATTTGTTTAGGTGAATTGATGAACTTAAGCACCATGCTGCTGGATTGATTTCTGATCCGATAGATTTTTTCCCTAGTAATGATGCTTCAAATAAGACAGTTCCACTACCACTGAAAGGGTCATATATAGATTGAGCATCTTTAAAAAGAGTATTTAACAGATACTCTACAAGTTCAGGTGAAAACTGACCTCTCCAAGCAAATCGACTAGTTCTAGCTTTATCTACAATATTAAGTTTGTTGGGACATAATTTAGGAAGAGATTGTGGCATTGATACAACAGCTTGATAGAATGCAGAGATTATATAATTTTTAAAAACAAAAAATGGTTATAAAGTCATTAGTTCTTACTTATCTTAATAGGTTTTCATTAGTTTTTTTTAATAATTAAATCCTAGATGATAAAAACCGAGCGAGTGTCTACGAGTGATTGAGCATCATAAAAATTTCGCCACGCCTTTTCTCTGATTACAAGCCTTCTTTAACTTAATAACGAAAGATACAGAGCATCCCGAAGGGTGCGAACTTTAGAGCTTTTGCTTCTGAAAAGCAATGAGCGAAGCGAATGCCATAGTTTTGCTTTTGAAATTTATAATTGGAATTAATTAAAAACTGCCCCACGAAGCGAGGTACGAGCTTCAATAGAGTACGAGCTTTAGCGAGTACCTAGGGCAGTTACTACTCCCCTGCCGAAAGGCTTTTAATTATTTTTAAAGCTTTTAATGCTTTTAGATCATCTGAAGTAGTTGCTATCAGTGCATTACAGAGCCAATAACGACACAAATAGTTTGTCATAACGACACAAATAGTTTGTTATAACGACACAAATAGTTTGTTATAACGACACAAATAGTTTGCATAAAGACACACAGTATAATAATGTGTCTTTATGCACAAAATATAAAAAAGTGTCTTTAATATGAAGAACGGATTAGTAGTGAAAGATAATGCTTTGATGAATGCCAGTTACAACTTAGAAGTGACTGAACAGCGTTTAATACTTCTAGCCATTATCAATGCAAGAGAAACGCATCAAGGTATTACATCAGACAGTAAGCTAGAAATTCATGCAAATGACTATGCTAGTCAATTTCATGTAACAAAAGAAGCTGCATACAAGGCATTAAAAACTGCCGTAAATAACTTATTTGAACGTCAATTCTCATTTAAAGAAGAAACAAAAAAGGGGATTGGTGTTGTTAGATCACGATGGGTTAGCCGTATTAAATATATTGATGATTCTGCAATATTAGAGATTACTTTTGCGCCTGATGTTGTCCCTTTGATTACACGACTTGAGAAACATTTTACAAGTTATCAAATTCAGCAAGTTACACAACTCACAGGTAAGTATGCGATACGCTTATATGAACTGCTTATTGCTTGGCGTGAGGTTGGCAAAGTACCTCAAATAGAACTTTCAGAATTCAGAGCGAAGTTAGGTGTTGAGGACGATGAATACAAGGCGATGAATCATTTTAAAAGCCGTGTATTGGAGCCATCAATTAAGCAAATCAATCAACATACAGATATTACTGTTAACTATGAGCAACACAAGAGGGGTCGTACCATCACGGGGTTTTCATTCAAATTTAAGCAAAAGCAAAAGCCGAAATTTGAAGTTAAACGTGATCCCAATACCCCTGATTTTTTTGTCAAAATGACTGATGCACAACGTCATTTATTTGCGAATAAAATGTCTGAAATGCCTGAAATGGGTAAATATTCTCAAGGTACAGAAAGCTACCAACAATTTGCTATTCGTATCGCTGATATGCTTTTAGAGCCTGAAAAATTCAGAGAGCTTTATCCAATTTTAGAAAAATCAG
>CAYJAI010000046.1:0-4145 GCA_964368395.1 uncultured Christensenella sp.
TTATGGTTTGAATACTATTTATACCAACATCACAAGTAATAAATTTCCTTTTTAGCTTATTTGCAACTGCAGCAGTCACACCACTACCACCAAAGAAATCTGCAACTACCATACCTTGATTTGAGCTTGCTTTAATTATTCTTTCTAGTAACGCTTCAGTTTTTTGAGTGGCATAGCCGACATCCTCGCTAGGGGTCGTACCTAAACCAGGAACATCATCCCAAATATTGTCTATTGCTCTTTCTGCTATAAAAAACTTTCCTTCTTTTTTTAAATAATACTTAATGCCGATTGTGCCATCTGTTGTATAAAAGCGTCTATTTTTTTTATCAAATATTAATTCCCCGCCTTTTGTAACATATATGCGGTTTTGAGTATAAAACTCTAAAATTTTATCGTATCCATAGGAACCTGGATCTGATGTTCTAAAATATCCAAATTCATCTTTGTAGTAATCCTTATCTGCCTCCTCCTGAGTAATCCTTATTTCTTTTTTCTCGATATTCCAAATATTATTTTCAATACTCTTATATTTTGAATATATCATAATATAATGTGAACTGTATGGATAATAAAATGCATTTACTTTTGCTCCTCTAGCAACTTGGGATCTCCATGTTATAGTATTTAGCCAATTATCTTCTCCAAAAATTTCATCTAGTAATATTTTGACGTAAAAACCTATTTGATGATCTAAGTGTAAATATATAATTCCGCTTTCACTCATCACTGACTTAATTGCTAGTAAATTTTCATACATCCAATTCAGGTATGCTTCTTTATTCCAAATGTCGCTATACATCTTTTCTTCAAAAGCTTTCAAGTCTGAATTATCTAGTTCCTCTTCTGCCTTTTTAATGGCTTCTGCTATTTTGGGGTTTCTTCTAATATAAACTTTTTTTGCATAGTCTGCACCACTTGCAAAGGGTGGATCAATATAAACTAAGTCAACCTTAATATTTTTATTTTTTAGATAGGCACAAGTAGATAGACATTCGCCTCTAATTACTAAATTATTGTCCTTGTTTAAGCCAACCTTTTCTACGCTTTCCATTTCATAAAGGGGCATGCCTTTTGCTATGCTTGTAAAAACACTGCCGTTGTCATTATACTTTAGCATTCTCTGCGTTCTTGTAAAATTATTGAGTATTGCTTGCCCTTCTATTGTTTGTGGGAAATATGGTTCGTATTTGATTGCCATATTATTGCTCCTCCTTAAAAAATTTTGATATTTTGTGTGTTAGTCGTTCCATTGCTTGAGTATTATTTTCATTATCTTCTACATAAAAATAATCAAACTTATTTTTGTTAATCTCTAAAAACTTGTTTTTTACAAACTCTTTTTTATCGTTAAAGTTTTTATCATCGGCAAACCCTGTTCCTTTTGTTTCTATAATTAATGCTTTAGCAATTTTGTTGTCTTGTCGGTTAATTATAATAAAATCGGGTGTGTACATTCCAACATAATTCCAGTTATGTGCAGTTTTTTTATAGCACTTAATTTTGAATTCAGTTAAAGCCCTATCACCATTATAATAGATCTCTAAATTATTATTTTTAAATAAAGGTAATTTCAAAACATCTTTAAATAGATTTTGCTCAAAATTGCTTTGGCTAAAATTATATGGCAGGTAATGGAATGTTTTGTCTTTGTTTTTTAATTCAAGTGGTAAATCAAACTGTTGCTTTGCTATTTCTTCCATGCCGTTATCTATTAGAATTTTAATTTTATTTTCTTGCTCGATTGTATATAATGAACCTCTTCGATCAGCTAGCATAATATCTTCAACACTAGAGTTAGATGGATAAAACTTATTTAAATCAGAAGCCTTAATAACATCTGAAAAATTATCTTTATTAAATAAACTTTTTGTTTCGCCCAATAACTCTTCTTTTGTTGTATAGGTGTATTTTTCTTGATATGCTTTTCTTATTTCGCTTTTTACTTGATAGTTGTTGTACAAGTTGTTTAATTTGGATAATCCGTTTGTTTTAATAGTTATAGAGGAAAACAAACCAAAAAGTATATGATTATACTTAAGCAAATCCTGCACTGTAATTAAATTAAAGCTTTCTTTACTTATATCAGACAGCCAAGTTAAGTATGTAGTAAAATTATAGCCATAGTCATCTTGAAATTCAACTATTCCTTTCTCTTCGCCTTTTATGTTGCTTTCTCTTACAGCACGGCTTTCTTTTATAGGAATAATTTGTTTTAATCTTTGATCAATGTTTAAATTATCTTCTTTAATTGCCTTTTCATAAGAGACTTTAAGTTGATAAAAATCTATTGGTGGCAGTTTTAGTTTTTTTGTTCTGTCATACCTTTTAATTGAATGTATAAATTTTCTTTCTATCTGGTTAATTTCTTCTATGCTTGTTTCTTGTTCAAGTTGCAATTGAGCATTTAATATGTTTGCATTGTAATCATTCAACCAAATTAAAGCTGTTTCGCTTGGATTGTTTCTATCAACTTGCCTTAAACATCTACATGTTGTTTGAAGTATCATATTTCTAGGAGAGTCGCCTTGTTGTGATAATATTACGCTTGTTAAACTTTTGCAATCCCATCCTTCTTTGCCGATTTGAGCTAACAAAACAATTCTTTTTTTGCTAGATTTATCATCTAGCCTAGCAAATTCAAGTTCTTCTTCTTTGCTACATGAATACTTTTTCTTTGAATCTGCTCCATGATAACATAATATTGCTTCATCTGGATTTAAGCCATATTTTAATGCTATCTGAATACATTGAGGATAAACTTCTTCTCTTAATTTTCCAATTCTACCTACATAAATTGCAACTTTTGCACAAGTTCCATTTTGATATATAGTATCTTTATAAGTATCAAAAAACTCAGTAAGTCCTTTTTCTATTATGATAGAACTATCCCTTACCTCGCTCCATTTTATTTTTGGTTTCTTTAAAAAACTTTCTACTGCTTTAACTAAAGGAAAGTAATTTACAATAAATGGAATCTGAGAAGTTTGATAGGTTAAATTCTCAGAAATTTTAACTGGCTGTTTGCTGTTATAAAATGGCGTCCCGCTAAATCCTATCATACTATTCATATTTTTAGTTAAATTCCAGTAGTTAATAACTCCATTTAGTTTAATATCTTCATCTGCTAAATGATGAACTTCATCTACAAGAACTTGCAGGTTAGGAATGTATGAAATTAGTTTTTTTAGTTCATTCATGCCTTTTTGATTTTGCTCAAGCTCATCAAATGATATTTGACGAGTTTTCTTATCTTCAATTTTTACATCATCTAGAATTACTTTTTCAGCATTGGTAACCATTACCAAGCCAATTAAACTGTTATATGGTTGATAGTTTGATATTTTTTGTACATTTGGGTTTTTAGTTTTATTGCTTTTTTTGCCACTTTTTACGGCATCAAGTATTTCAAATTTTAATATTGATTTAATTTGCTTTACAGACTCTTCTGGAAGTATCCATGTAGCATCAAAATTTTGAATTGTCTTTAAACTAGGTATAACAGATGATTTTAAACCCGAAGGGGCACAAACAATAAAGTTGTGTGCGAAAGCTTTATTATTTGGTTCATTTAAAGCAAAATATAAATCAAGATAAATAAATGCTGCCATCAAGTAAGTTTTACCTGCACCCATAGGCAAACTAAAAAGATAGTCTGTAAAACTTGTGTTTGCAAACATGTCTTTTATAACTTGTACATAATTTAGGCTATCTGCATTTTTTCTTATCTCTTTGTTAATTCCAGAGAACAATTCTTCGCCTTTGTCGTTTTTTAATAAGCTGTATTGGAATAATGCCATTGCAGAAGGGTTTGATAATAAAACATCTCTCGTTTTATCCCTAAGCTCAAATTCAGATATATCAATTTGATTATTAAAAAAACCATCTATCATCAATTCTGAAAGCGGACGATTATTGCACTTGATTTTTAAATACAAATAAGTTTTTATTGCATCTATTTGAGAGTCTCTCATCTTTATCAACCATGTATTGAATAATCTCTTTTACTGTACATTCTTTGCTTTCAAACCATTTATTTCTAGCATTAGTAATCATTTTATAAAGCATATCTTCTCCGAATCCAATTTATAAAAATTTTGATATTATATTTTTTAACATTATAACATAGTATAATTGTTTTTGTC
>CAYJAI010000047.1:0-4110 GCA_964368395.1 uncultured Christensenella sp.
TGTCTTCAGCGGAGCGAAGCGACGCTGACTTGTATCAAGACAAGCACACGTTTAAATGCCATGATTGATTAAATAAAAAATTTAATAATTAATAAAATCAATCCTGTGCCAATCAAACCAGTTAAAATTCCAAGCCAAATATTTAATCTTTTTGCAGATTTCTTTTGGTTATCTAACAATTGACTTTGATTTTTATTAGTTTCATTGATATTATTCTGTATGTTTTGTGTTAAAATTTTTAATTCAGCAACAGATTTATCAAAATTTTCATTTTGTGCATTGATTTTCTTTAATTCAATATCTAAAAGTTCAAAAGCAGAATGAAGCTTTTTATAATCTTGCAATACAGTGTCAAATTGAGATTTTATATCTTCATGTTTGTCTTCTAGTGCCTCTATTGTTTTTGTATATTTGTCAATAGTTTTCTCAACTTTTTCCATGTTAGATTTAATAGTAGACATTTCTTTAATAGAAACATCAAGCTTTTGTTGTGTTGAAGATATTTTTTGTATTTTTGATACATATTCATTTAATTCTTGAATAACTTTTTCCATTTCTTTATAATCTATCATTTATTTTTTCTCCTATCTTAATTATTTCATTTGTGAAATTTATTATCAAATAGTTTTCACATACTTGACTGTTTGTTTTTTTATATATATCAAAAACATCACCTTTGCAGTAAATTAGCCAGCATTCTATAAACAACTCTTTTTGTGTTTTATTAAGTAGTGTTATTGTTCTATCAAACAAATATGTTCGTTTATCTGCTGAATATTTTGAAATTGATTCTAATGCTAATTCTGATCTTCGTTTTCCATCTGTACTATCAAATTCATCTAATCTTAATCTTGTTATGCCAGAAACATAGTTTAAAGCATCAATTTTGTCATAAGATTCCAATAATCTCGCTATTCTTGCTTTTGTTTTTTCAGGATGTGTTTTTAATGCTTCAATCCATTCTATTAATTTTACATTTCTGTCAACCAATCTCATATAAATTGGGTCATTAGAGAAGTAATTTGCAATATAACTCATGAATGTGTCTGAAGTTGTAAAATACTCGCATTGTTCATATAAAGTTTTCATCGTTTGAATACGTTCTTGCAAATAGTTTTCATGAGCCCATTTTAACAAAAATGTTAATCTGTTTTCAAATGTGTTTGGTTGATTAAACATAAAATTGGTTTCATATTTCTCAATGTGATATTTCAGTTTTTCTAATTTCTCTTCTTCAGATAGTTTAGTCAAGTTTAAATTGTTAAATGTTGGGTTGGATATATCAGAGTCATAAACCAAGCTCCACATTTCAATTTCACCCAAAATAAACAATCTATATAATGCACGTTCAATAATTGTTCTAGCTGCATCAATATTATTGCAAATAGAGTTCAAATGTTTATCATTTATTTCCTTAAATGGGCCTTCAATAATTGTTTTGCAGGCAACAAACTTTTTAGATAAACTATTTCTTGTTTTAATACCTTTTAGCAAACGTTCAACAACTATTTTCTCAATATCCACATCTAGATTAGCACTTTGAATAAAATAAAAATTTGTTTGTAATTCATTTAATTCTTTTAAGTGTTCTGCCATTTCCTTTATAGAAATAGGTGGCATACTAAAGAATTTATCAAGATTATCTTTATTTTCAGGTGTATAATATACATAACATTTTGATGATTTGCCATCTCTTCCAGCTCTTCCGAATTGTTGATATAAGCTTTCAAATGAAGAAGGTAATCCATAATGGATTGTTTTCCTAACATCAGGTATATCAACACCCATTCCAAAAGCTTTTGTAGCAAGTACTACTAGAGCTTTACCATCTTTAAAATCTTGTAATGTTTGTTCCTTTTTTATTGTTGAAAGTTCATCTCCACCAGAATAATATTCAATTAATCTAGTATCTGCAATTCCTTCAAATTTTGTTTTAATCGTGTTAGTTAATGTTATACAAGCCGAATCAAAAGGATTACTTTTATTATTTTTCTTTTTTGTAAAAATTAATGTTTTGTCTTTATTTATACCTAATAATGTTGGAGAGATGTTGTCAATTAATTCTTTGTATTTATTTTCAGTTCTACTGATAAAAATAGTTAAGTTTTCTCTTCTCATATTGTCTGCAAAAATTGCATTCGTTTTCTTCTTCTTAAAATTTTGAAATTCACAATCTATATCTTCAAAAACTCTATGAGAAGCAGTTCCTGTTAAAGCCATTAAAAATGTATCTGATGGTAAAAATCTATTCAAATTATGACTCAAGCACAAATAAGATGTTCTAAAATCATGTCCCCATTCTGATAAACAGTGAGCTTCATCAATAACAATAAAACCAATTTTGATGAGTTCACTCATTAGAGCATTGGTAAATTTTTCGCTAAAGAATCTTTCTGGAGAAATGATTGTAATTAAAGATTTACCTTTAGTAAAGATATTTAAATTTTCTCTTTTCGTTGAGTTAATATATGTTAAATTATTTATACCTAATTTTTCTTTTATGTTCTCATATTGGTCAACCATCAAAAGCTGAAGTGGAGCAATCATTAAAGTACTTGAAGGAATTAATAATGATGCTAATTGATAACATAAAGATTTTCCTGCGCCTGTTGGTAAAACACCTATAACACTTCTATTATTCAAACATTCAATAATAATATCTAGTTGATTTTCCCTAAAATTCTCATATATATTTGAAACATTAGAAAGGATATAAGTTAATACTTTTGAATGTTTTTCTTTTGTTAATTCATAATGTATTTTTTGAGATTTGACAGCAAAATAATTCTTTCTATATGAATATGTGTTTATTCCATTATGTTGGTCTTTGCTTGATATTAAATCATTTTCATACAAAAAGAAATCATTTTTAACGTATATTACATTTTCAAAATTAGTTTGAGAATATACATCTTTTAAAGAAATAACAATGTTTATGCCTTGCTTTTTAGATAAATCATTTTCACTTTTAATAATGTTAACTTCTACTTTTGGAATTTCAAATTCTACGTTTTGTAAAACGCAAATACTTTTGAGCCAAACCATAAAATCATGAATACAAATATCAAAAACAATTTTATCTGTGTTGTCAGCAGTATATATATTTAAGACAACATTATCTTCATTTAATTTTATATAATTATTTTCATATAGACTCAATAAAAGCATTTCCATTCTTATTGCAGTCATATAGTGTATATCATTATCATATATTGTTTTATTGCCAAATACTGCTTTTTTGTAATCATTGTTGTATTCAAGAGTTTTAAGTTTTTCTTTGATGAGCTCAAGATTATCTAATTCTTTTGTTGATATTCTTATAATTTTAATGTTGTTTTTTTCTAATAAATTATCTCTGTTTATATCTTTAATATTTTGTTCTGCATTTGTTTTGTGCTGCAAACCATCAATTTCAATTACCGCATTAAATAATGGGGAATAAAAATCAACTTGTTCTGATATTTTTTGATTTTTCTCAAACAACTCTATAATATATACTAAAGGACATTCTGCTATAAAAGTTTTTGCATAATCATTTCCTAATATTTGTGGAAGGGTTGTTTTATAAAAATTAAGAGCTGGATTTGAATTTGTTCCACCTTTTACAATATAATCCCAATTACAATTTGAAAAATTATAATTATATTCAAAATTTTTTCTATTGTTTGGTGTATTGAAATGTTTTTGTAAATATTTAGAAGGTATCGTTGGACATCCTCTTTGTAGTATATTGTTTAAGACAGCAAAAATTGGCTTATAATCAGTATCACAAGCCTTTATGTTTTCTATCGTAAAGTTGGGATTAACTTTTGTATAACTTGCAGAAAACTTTAACATACACCACCTCAAAATATTTTTGCCAAAACAATTATAGCATATTTTTTGATTATTGTATGGAAAATTGGAATTTTATTTAAATAATACAAAAAAATAGCTATGATCAATTCATAACTATTTTTTCACTCGGTTCAAAATTGATTACCTAAAAATGTCTTTTTATATTACGCTAGTTTCAAAATTTATAGACCTTAGCTCGTCATTTTTTTACTTATCTTTTTGTAAAATTAAGTTCGTGTGTTATAATATAATGTGTATATGTAAAAAACAGTC
>CAYJAI010000048.1:0-3898 GCA_964368395.1 uncultured Christensenella sp.
GCTGTTAATGCACAATCAAATTTGAATTTGTTTGTTTCTCCAACCTCTAAAAACGAATATGTAACCAGTGTTGCAGCAGGCGGAATTGTGGGTTTAAACATAGGGGGAACAATTAATAAAGCACTATCCAAAGTTGATGTTCGAAACATTAATGCCCAAATTGCCGGTGGCGGCGTAGGCAGAATGGTTGGCGGAGAACTTAATGCGATTGGCGGCGTAGGCAGAATGGTTGGCGGAGAACTTAATGCGATTGTTGTTACAGGTTCTGTAAAAGCAGCATTTATTATGGGTGGCTTGGTTGGAGTAATTAACGACTATGAACACTTTGAAACTAAGTTTGTTAAAAAGGAAACCAATTTAGAACCAGAAGAAAATCCATTTAATCCATTTAATTTATTAGATAACAGCGTAAATACTGATAATGCTATTACTTACTCAATAAAAAATGTTGTTGTAGCAAATGCAAGCTATGCTTTGGATTATTCTTATTTATTGCCGGAAAAAGATATTGGAAGAACCACAGCAAGCTTTATTGGTTCTATTACTGGGGTTCCAAAAACAGAAGCTGGAAGCACAACATATGAATATCCGGAAATAACGTCAGAAAATATTATAGTTACTTCCACAATTTATTCCATAACTAATCCCACACAGGCCTCAAATGCTTACTTTATTTTACCAATTGCGTATAAAATTAATGTTGTAGATACCCCTGATACCTCAAAAGTATTTAAAGATGCAATTTTAGATCCAGTAAACAATTGGGATATTACAGTGTATTCTCACCATGAAATTTATAGTCAGGTGGATTTATCAACAGAAAAAACACTTACCTTTGACTTTTCCGTAAGCTCACTTTTAAGCACCGAGTCTTCGGATTTGAGATATCAGTTTACCAACAAAAACGGTGTGATATTAGATGAAGATAAAATAATTTATAAAGGTGTAGAATATGCAATTACCTCTGTAAATGGAAATAATTACACAATAACAATACCGGCAGAAACTGAAGGTAGCAAACTTTCTAAAACTAAAGCTTATGAGGAAAAAGCAAGTATTAACGAGCCGGAATGGAAATTTAATATTGCATCAGAAAGATTTCCAACTCTTGTAAAATACACGGTAAACGAAAACTGGATAGAATTTGCAAAAGAAGTAACAGATGTTTCTAATACATATGAAATTTCAACTCCGGAAGAACTTGCATGGATTGCACAAGAAGTAAATTCGGGCACTAGTTTTTCAGGGGCAACAATTGAATTAATAAAGGATATTGATTTAAGTGGCAGATATTGGACGCCTATCGGTACGGAAGACTATCCGTTTGACGGAACATTTAATGGCAACGGTTACACTATAAAGTATGCTACCGTTGATGGAGTTGCAAACTTAAAAACTACTTATGATTATGCCGGAATATTTGGATATGCAAATGAAGCAACCATTAAAAATGTTACCACCTATGGCGGAAGCATAACCGGTAATTACGCCGGCGGAATTGTGGGCTATTTTAATAGCGGAACTCTTGATGATAATATAAATAATAATATTGTTAATGCACATATTTGCGGCGGCGGAATTGCAGCTGAAGTTTCAGCTGGAACTATTTCAAATAACACCAATAACGCTAGTGTAACTTATCTTTATAATGCTGCTGCTGATGCTGCTTATATTGGCGGGGTTTTTGGTGAGATTGAAACCGGAAATACTAATTCTATTAATTTGGGCAAAATTAACTTAAATAAAACTTTTGCAGAAGATAATACCGTAAATGTTTATGTTGGCGGAATTTCCGGATATAGCACCGGACAAACAGAAAATGCAACAAATAAAGTAACCGGTACAATAAATGTTTATACTAATGCCAAATTTGTGTATGTTGGCGGAATTTCCGGCATGGACACTAATACAATAACAAAAGGTTATAACCTGGCGGAAATTTATGTAAATTATAAAAACAGCACGGGTAATAACTTTGAAATTATTAACAACGCAGTGTTGAATGTTGGCGGCGTTGCGGGATATGCAACCACTATAACAATGTCTTATAATACCGCAAAAGTTTCGGTTGAAATAAGTTCCGGTGATGCAGGATCTGTTTTAGCTGCTGTTGGCGGAGTGGTAGGAAAAATTACGACAAATATATCCCAAAGTTATAACCTTGGCAATGTTTATTCAAAAAAATCCGGCGGTTTATCTGCGGCATTTATTGGCGGACTTGTTGGAATAACATTTGGTGGAACTACTACTACAATTATAGAAAATTGCTATAACATGGGAGACATAACAGCAAGCGGCATTTCTTCATATGCCGGTGGTTTGCTTGGTGCAGTTGTGAGAAACGTAGAAGTAACAGTTAATAATTATTATTACGTTGGTGAAGATGTTGGTTTTACCTCACAAATATTACCTTACAGCACCACAACAATCAGCGATAGTACAACAGATGAATTAACAGAAATTAACAATGCGTATAATATTGGGCAAGTTGAAATGATAACAAATCTAGTTAAAATCACGAATCTTAATGATAAAACAAAAGTAAAATATTCTATGGCTGCCGGAGGAATTGTCGGCTATAATTATAATTTAACACTAGAAAATGTTTATTATCTGGAAGGTGTTGCCACAGCTGATTACTTGGGCGGTGTAAATATATCGGGAAAACTGGATGGAAAATCTAAAACTTCTACAGAGTTAAAAAATTTAGAAAATTTGAAATTTAATCCAGATGACGAAACAGATCCGGAGGAAATAATATGGGAAAATACATATTCAACATGGTTTCCAACATTAAAAAATAATACCTCTGTTAATCTTTGGGCAGACCGGGTTAATACTTTAACAGGAGCAATTGGATATTTTGCTATAAGCACGGAAGAACAGCTTGCATATGTTGCAAAAAGTATTGCAGAAGGTAAAACCTATAAGGGAGTAACCTTAAAACTTATGAACAATTTAGATTTTAGTAATAGATACTGGACTCCTATTGGTACGGAAGACTATCCGTTTGACGGAATATTTGATGGAAATGGATTTATAATTAAAAATCTTACTGTAGATGGCAATATTCAAGCTACAACTTACGGTGGATTGTTTGGGTATGTGAGAAATGCTACTATTCAAAATTTAGGGCTTGTTGATACTATTGTAAAAAATGTTAATGTTGCTGCTGCAATTGCGGCTTACGCAACATCTAATAATGATAAAAGTGTTAATATTACAAATACTTTTGTTGATGTATCAAATGACAACACTTCAATACCAACAAATATTGGTGATAATATAACAGGTACAGCTGCAGGTGCAATTGCTGTAATTAATGGCAAAGTGAATATAAATAAAATTTATGTAAGAACAGCTATTTCCGGAACCACAAAAGGATTGTTTGCCGGTTATGTAGGCGCAAACGGAAGTGTGAATATAGAAAATTCCTATGCAATAACTAAAACTATTGACGAAGTTGATTTTGTTGGTGGAAAGCATGAAAATGGCAGTAAAACGATTGATAAGGTGTATTCGTTAAATATATCTGATTTCAGAGCTGAGGTTGTAAACAATCCAACTGGTAATAATCCAACTATTTCTACACCAACATTTAATGAATTAGTTCAAAGTTATAGTGGATTTAGCAGCTGGGACTTTAGAGATATCTGGGTGCTTAATGAATATAATATGAATGGTTTTGTTTCTGAAAGCAATAATGTTGCACCTTCTATCAGAGGACTTGGTCAAAACTGGTTAAATGAAGAAGCAATTAAACCTGGAATTAAATCAGAAACCATAGGAGAAACCACGATTAATTATTATGAAATTAAAGATAAATTTGACCTTGTGTGGTTGTTAAAAGCTGTTAATATTAATGGATTAAACACTTCAGGTTTAACTTTTAGAATGA
>CAYJAI010000049.1:0-2501 GCA_964368395.1 uncultured Christensenella sp.
CAGAAGAGGATAAGAAAAAATGGAATTTAACCTATGAACTGGGCAAGGTTTTGGTGGATAACGGATACCGCGTTTTGACTGGCGGAGGTTTGGGAGTTATGCGTGCGGCTATGGCGGGCGCTCACGCAAGTGAAAAATATCGTGAGGGGGATACCATCGCCATAGGTCCTTCGTATGATGAAAATGAGGTAAATGATTTTGCGGATATAGTCATAGCCACTGGGCTAGATGGTTTCCGTGATAATATTGTTGCGAATAGTCCAGTAGTGGTTGCTATGGGTGGAGGAAGTGGAACACTTCGCGAGATTTGTTCCGCTTGGAAGCACGCTAGACTGGTTATAGCCTATTCAAATGTTGCGGGGTGGAGTGCCAAAGTTGCGGGGGCTCCTTTGGATGGTATGCACCGCTACGATTTTAAGGAAGATAAAATTTTTGCAGTTGAAAATGCTGAACAAGTGGTTGAGATAATTAAAAAATGGCTACCTAAATACAATAAAGTGCTAAAAGGATTAGAGTTAAACCGTGCTGCATTGGATGTTAAAAAGGCAAGCAACTGGGTTGGTCCAGAAATAACCACCAAATTAAAAAAATTAACTTAAAAAATCAAGCCCTGTTCAAATTGATTGTCCTCTAAAACATATAGCAAAAGAGTGGATAACACCAAAGTTTATGCGTTGCATATAAAATTAACTTAACAGATTTAAAGCAATGAGTATGAATAGGTAACCTAAAATATTGAGGCGTTAGGTTGGGAAATTAACATAAAAATTTGAGGCGTTAGGTTGGGGAATTAACATAAAGATTTTTTAGAATTAGGTAAAATAACTTAAAAAATTTTAATGAAAGGTAAAAACCAAAGCAGTATTTATTTTTAGAATAACGGAGAGCAGGTAAGGGGTCAATCTCAGAACAAAAAAAGAGCAAATGCTCTTTTTTATTTTTTTTAATTTTTTATAAATTAAAGCCAAAGAAATTTAAATCCAAAGGTGTAACAAAACTATAAACACAATACAAATTTAACTCAAAGGCATAGCGAAATGCTAAAATGTAAAACAAAAGTTTATCCAAAAGACGCAAAGTGTAACGCTCTTTGGTATAAAGAAGTGCAAAGTGTCTATAATTTTTATATGAAAAAATTTATAGCGTTAGCCTTAGTTTGTTTGAGTTTATTATTAAACCAAAGCCCAAGTTCGTTGAGCAGTATTTCGGCTTTTTCTGAGGGAACGCATACCTTTTATACTATGCAGAATTTTAAGGATGAGAGGGTAGAAGTTGTTCAAAGTGGGAGGGGATTCTTGATTTCCTGTCCTGGACAAATAGCCTCTGAATTTTTTGCTGAACTAGATGAGCATATGCTACAAGGGGAAAGTTTTACTTTCAAAGGCGAATTGCAAGATGTTCAGTCTTTACTGTTTCAGTTAAATGTTGTTCAGTATAAAAAAGAGGATTTGGGCGGGATTTATATAGTATATGGATATACTCCTTTGTTCCAAGGTGGGGTTCAGGTAGAAGACCAAAAAATCAATATTCAACTAGCCTTTCGTGACCAAAATATTACTGTTGGAACTCCTTTAATTTTGGGGAGTTACTAGTTTTACCTCAATGCTTACTTGTGTTCTAGGGCACTCATCTTGTCCCTTGTTTCAGTATGTTTATAAGGATGCTTTTTTCTACATTTTCTATTTTTTGCTACTACCTCATTATGAAAGGATTATTAAGTAAAATATCTTGTATTCTTTATTTCTATAATAAAAAAGTTATAGAAAATATAAAAAAATTGATGTCTTGTGATTATTTTTCTAAAAAAAGGCAATATTTAAACACAAAGGAGGGCAGAAAATGGCTGTCAATAAAGTGTCAAAATTTACTAAGGGGTTAAAAAAATATGGTTATTGGGTAGTGCTTGCGTTGGCTATGGGGGTTCTTGCCTTGATTTTGGCGTTAGCCTCTTCAAATACTGACTTAAAGAAAGATGATTCTTTTGTTTCAGGTGACCCTATTCAATTTGCTTCACCGCTTGCTACAAGCGCAGTAGTTAAGGATTATTCCAATTCGGCGTTGCAATACAGCAAAACTTTAAGGCTATGGGAAGCGCATAAAGCCATAGACTTTGCTGCCGAAGAGGGCGCAGATGTGTTTGCTGTTCTGAACGGAACTATTGTTGATGTGAGTTACGACTATCTTATGGGCAATGTTGTGAAGTTGGATGTAGGCAATAACCTTATAGTAATTTACAAGTCCTTGGCGAACGATGTTCCGGTCAAAGTCGGAGATGTTGTCAAAAAGGGTGAAGTGATAGGTAAGGTGGGCAATACCGCAAAAAGTGAAATGAGCGATGGTCCGCATCTACACTTAGAAACTTGGTTAAAACAAGTTAATGTGGACCCTAATGAATACCTTGATTTAGGCGGAAAGTAAATAGTCCAACCTTGATTTAGGCTAAAAGTAAATAGTATAACCTTGATTTAGGTAAAAAGTAAATGGTCTAACCTTGATTTAGG
>CAYJAI010000049.1:2601-3828 GCA_964368395.1 uncultured Christensenella sp.
TAACCTTGATTTAGGTGAAAAGTAAATAGTATAACCCTAAAAGAGTGCCAGCCACTCTTTACATAATTTGTTTGTAGGTTAAAGGGTGTTTGTATAGATAAAGTTTAAATTATTTAATTAGGATAAAATTGAAACAGTTGATATGAGTTCTTGGCTTACTGCCATATTTATATATAAAATTTAAATTATCTAATTGAAATAAAACAATTTTCCTTAAATGTGGAATATTACACATTCAATTAGAGCGCTAACTTTCCCGCTCTTTTGTATAAAAACTGTCCATAATCTTTGTTGGTTTAAAGTTATCTTCATATTTTTTATTTTTCTCATAACGACTTGATGTATTATTCGCAAGTTAAACAGGCAAACTTACTCATAAATTAAAGGATATTTATTATGCGTCCACATAATTTTCTTATAGGTTAAAGGGTGTTTGTATAGATGAAGTTGTTGTTATTTTGTTCTTTAATAGATGGTTTAGAGGACAAGCAATTTGAGTTTTCCCTACAACTTTTTTGTATAAAAATCCTCAATAATGAGAAAATTTTATATACTTTTATTTTTTTGATTTTACTGCTAGACAATTTGTTTGAACTTTGCTATAATACCTTTATCATAATAATAGGGAGAGGAAAAATGGTTTTTGAAAAAATACAAGAATTATTAGCAGAACAAATGAATATTGATAAAGCAAAAATAACAAGAAAATCACATATAATAAATGATATTAAAGCGGATTCTTTGGATGTGGTTGAGATGTTGATAGCCTTAGAGGATGAGTTTGAAATTAGCGTTCCGGATGAAGATGCGAAAGATTTGTTTGTTATTGGCGACTTAGCGGACTATGTCCAGCAAAAAATAGACAAGAAATAAAAGCAAATTGCGGATGCTCTAAGACATCTAGCAAAGAATAAGATGACATCAAAAATTCTAGATATCTAAAAGAACAGATACAACCTTGAAAAGTGTGGAATTAAGCATAAAAGTATAATTTATGTAAACCCCCACATTTTTTGTTTGCAAAAATAGGGGAGAATGTTCAAAAAAACTTGACTTTTCCCTAATTTTATTTTAAAATGTGTATGCAATTTTAACTAGTTCAAATTGCTCCTACTCTAAGGCATTTAGCAAAGAGTAAGATAGCACCAAAAATTTTTAGTTGAATATGGAAGGCTGGCTGAGCGGTCGAAAGCGGCGGTCTTGAAAGCCAGCAGTTAATGAGTAAAG
>CAYJAI010000050.1:0-3707 GCA_964368395.1 uncultured Christensenella sp.
AAAAATTTTACAACTCAAAATATCCACTACTTAAAAAAAAGGATATTTGCCTCAAATTATAAAAGGTTGTTTACTTCAACGCAAAAAGTCTGTTTACTTCAACGCAAAAAGGTTGTTTACTTCAACCCAAAAAGGTTGTTTACTTAATAATTAAAAAAGGCTGTTTATTTAATAATTAAAAAAGGCTTAACCCAGAGGTAGCAACTTGAATGATTATTTACTTTGTTTAATGTTTAGCAAGGGGTGAGTTTTTGAATTATTTACTACTTGTTCGATGTCTTAGAGGGCAAGCGTTTGAACTTTGTTGTTTTTATTTTTTAACTCAAAAAGGTTTTATTATTGTATTTTCTTATTTTGCTAAAACTAAGAGGATAATTCTAAAAATAAAAGGGCGGACAACTCAACAACTTAAAGGACGGTAACTGAGTGTCCCTTTAATCTTTTTTGCTTAGATTACCCCAAAGACCGATTATTTCAAACTATAAAAAATTGATTGCTCAAAACTTAAACAGGTTGATGGGTGTTGCTGTTCTTTTTTCGAATGGCGTTGTAGATGAAAAAGCCTATACCTATCAGCACCATAACAAAACTCACCACACAAGAAATAGGGATACCACTGTTGCCTATGAAAAGAATCTCACTAGGCGCGCGGAGCATTTCTAGAAAGAAACGAATAGTTCCGTAAAAAATAAGATAAGCGGCGGTGACCGTTCCCGGACGCAGGTTTTTCCTAAATAAGAATAGTAATAAGATAAAACCTCCCACATTCAGGACGCTTTCATAGAAAAATGTAGCATAGTGCCACTCGCCCAAAGCCTCAATATAGACGCCGAAGGGGAACCATTGCCAAGCGGGGTCTGCTATTTGAATTCCGTAAACTTCTTGATTCACAAAGTTGCCCCAACGCCCTATTGCTTGCGCTATGATGAGGCAAGGCGCAACTAAATCTAAGGTAGATAGCAGGTTTTTTTTACGAATCACCGAATATAAAATAAGTCCGACCAGTCCGCCTATAAGCCCCCCATATATACCCAAACCGCCATTCCAGATAGCGATAAATTCCATAAAGTTATAACTTTGTCCGCTAAAAATACAAAAATAAGCCCGTGCCCCAATAATTGCCAAAGGAAAGCACCATACCAGCAACTCAAAAGGAGTGTCTGTGCTAATTTTTCGCGACATACACAATAAAACTGCTACTAGCAGGGCGACAGCCACACCAGTAACTATAATTATGCCATACCAAGCAACCTCTACCCCAAACAACACAAACGCTATCCTATTCACTTTTTACCTCGTAAAACTATAATAAATAAATAAGAGGTAAAAGTCAAATCTTTTCTATTTATTTCTTGCTGTTGGTTTTTTAGTTGTTGGATAAAATTGCAAAAAATCAGTTAGAATTTCCCCCAAAGAGCAAAAAATAACTTCGAAAAATCAGTTAGAATTTCCATACGAGGTAAAAATCCAACTTGTAAAATCAGTTGAAACCTTACAGAAATCAGGTTCAAAAGTATTGTTATAGGTAGCCGTTTATGGTAATAAATCAGGTTCAAATTTTTTAAAAGAGCGGTTACAACTTTTCAAAAAATAAGTAAAACTTTACAAGCAAGGCTGTTTTAAAAAAGAAACCCCTAAAAAGTGCAGTTAAGTTTTTATATGAGGTGAAAATCCAACCTATAAAATCAGTTAACAAAATTCAAAAATCAGGAACAAAAAACATATTTTTCACAGGCGGATAAATTTATTCTACAAGGTTCAAGTTGTATAGTTTAAACCATAAATGAATTTGATAAAGATAAGCAAGTAGTTGAGGGCGAGTCATTAGTTGCCCATACCAAGGCGTTTGCATATGGTCATCCTTTCCGCTAATAAGCCCGTTTAAGATTTTTTTATCAAACAATTCGTGCAAGATAGAATCTTCTTTTAGGCTGTCTAGCAGTAGTGATTGCACCATACTTAAATATTGCGGGTTAAAAGTTTTAGGATATGGGTTTTTCTTACGCGTTCGAATGGATTCGGGCACAAGGTCGCTGAATGCTTGCCTTAATAACCCTTTTTCGGTGTTGTTGAGAAATTTATATTCCCACGGCACATTGTATAAATATTCCACCAGTCGGTGGTCAGCAAAAGGGACACGAACTTCAAGAGATGCCCCCATTGTTATGCGGTCATTTCGTTCCAGCAAATTTTGCATAAACCATTTAATATTTAAGAAAAACATTTGCTTATGTTTCTTTTCCTCCGCACTTTCGCTTCCGTTCAGCGGAACTGCTTCCAAAGTTTCTTGATACCTTGCTTGCACATATTCTTGCAACTTTAATTTTGATTTATACTTGTCGTTCAGCAGTTCGCTTCGTTCTTGTAAATTCCTAATCCACGGGAAACCATCTTGTTGTGTTTCTCGGTAAAACCACGGATACCCGCCAAAAATTTCATCCGCACATTCCCCAGATAGGGCAACATTAAATTTCTCTTTCACTTTTTTACTAAAACAATAGAGAGAAGAATCTATGTCCGCCATTCCCGGATAATCTTTTAGCAATAAAGTGGTAGGAAGGTGGCGCGCCAGTTGTGCGTTGCTCACAATCTCATAGTGGTGTAGTATGTTGGTTTCTTGAACAACCTCTTGAATAAAACGGCTATCTCTGGATACCTGAAAATCATTTTTCTTAAAATATTTTTCATTATCCTCATAGTCTACGCTATACGATTCAAGGTTTGGTTTATGCTTTTTTGCAACCATAGTTATAATAGTGGAATCCAGACCGCCAGATAAAAAAGTGCATAATGGCACATCTGAAACCAACTGCCTCTTTATGGAATCTTCCACCAAATAGCGGACTTTTTCTATGCTGTCTGCTAGACTGTCCGAATTACTTTCTGAGTTTAAACTCCAATATTTTTTTATAGTTATCTTATTGTTTTGAAGAATTAAATAACTTCCGCCCATCAACTCTTTGACACCTTTATAGATAGCATTGCCGGGCGTATGAGAAGGTCCAAGCCCCAACACTTCTTGCAAACTGTTGGCATCTACTTGATTTATATCAAAGTAATGCAAGATAGATTTTATTGCCGAACTTACCATAAAATCTTTGTCCTTTTTACAGTAAAATAAAGGTTTGACTCCTAGCCTATCCCTACAAAGAAAGAGCGTTTTATTTTTCTTATTCCATATAGCGAAAGCAAAAACCCCGTTTAATTTATCTAACCCAGCCTCACCATACTCAGCCCACACTTTTATTAAAACCTCAGTGTCCGATTGACCTTCAAAGTGATACCCTTTTTTTATTAAATCATCCCGTAATTCTGAGGCATTGTATAATTTTCCGTCATACACCATTACAAACTCATTAAAGGAAAAAGGCTGTTGACCGTCGGATATTACCGCCAACCTTTTATGCCCCCAATATACCCCCTCCTGATTATAAGCCCCTTCTGCATCTGGACCTCTATGATGCAACTTTTGTAAAGCGAAATTTGCTTTTTCTCTGTTTATATTATCCGAAACTAACCCTACGAAACCACACATTAAAAACTCCTTTTAATATAAACAATATATTCACAGCGAAAGGTTTTTGTTATTTTAAAGTTTATTTTTGTGTGTCATTTATATTTTTATTTTATAATTGCATTTTTCATTTATATTTTTTTACAATTTTTACACTTTGCTTTTCATTATATTTTCATATTCTATTTTGTTT
>CAYJAI010000051.1:0-3665 GCA_964368395.1 uncultured Christensenella sp.
GTTTTGTGCCTTTTTTCTTTGACTTATTTTCTTTTGGCTTTTTGTTTTATGCCTTTTTACTTTTTGTTCATCTATCTTTTTATATTTCTTGCTTTATTTTACTTTTTATTTTATTTTTAATCTTTCACCTTTGGTTAAAATATATTATCTCTATTTTTTGGGTTTACCTTCCTCTTTTGATTCAACTTTTTTGTCTTTATTCTCTTTCGGCTTATTCTCTTTCCTTTTATCCTTCACCTTTGGCTTAACTATCTTTTTCACACTTTCTTTTAGTTTGCTTTCTTTTTGGTTACTTTCTTTTTGGTTACTTTCTTTTGCTTTATCTTTCTCTTTTTGTTTTGCCGATTGAGCAAGTTTTTTGTTTTCCGCTTTTCCTTTTAATTTTTTTGCTTTGCTTTCCGTTTTGATTATTAATTTCTTCGCTTTTTCTCTAATCTCTTCCGCACCTTCAAGCATATCTTTGCCCTCTATAACATTTGCCCTATGAGCACCATCATCATCCCCAACATTTATAAAACTTAAATATAATTTTTCTAACGGAATATTTTGTTCGCGTAAATCGGCTAAGGAATAAACTCCGCAGCCCTCTCCTCGTGAAATAATGGCTATTTTATCACAAATCTTTTCTACCACTTCAATTATGTGACTAGAAAAGAACACTATATTCCCCTTCATAGCGTGCTCTCGCATACACTCTTTAATCTGATACGCACTAGTAGGGTCCAATCCAGTCAATGGCTCATCCAAAATCCAAACTTTTGGGTTGTGTATCAAAGAGGCAATGACAGTGACCTTTTGCTTCATACCGTGTGAATACCCCTTTATCTCACGGTCAATAGCATCGCTAAGATTAAACATTTCTACATACTTACTCATTCTATCTTTGCGGTCCTGCTCACTAACTTCGTAAAGGTCTGCCACATAATTTATATATTCTCGACCGGTAAGATGCTCATAAACTGCGTGGTTATCCGAAACATAACCTATCAACTTTTTTGCCTGCAATGGCTGTTTTGCAATATCATAACCGCAAACAGTTATAGAACCCTCTGTTATAGACTGTATCCCAACTATGCTTTTTATAGTGGTGGATTTCCCCGAACCGTTATGTCCTAGAAAACCGAAAATCTCCCCCGCCTTAACCTCTAAGGAAAGGTCTTTAACTGTCCAATCTCGACTTGCTCCATACCTTTTATAAAAATGTGATATTTTAATCATATCTATCCCCTCCAAATCATACGGCTCTGCTATACTTCTTCCGCGCATTTCCTCTTTAAGTTTTTTAATGCCCAACAAATCGGCTGCATACAGTTTTCTAAGTTCGGCATAGTGGTCTGATACCTTGTAGCCATATGCATATACTATCCAGATAAGAAAAATCATAAGAATATAGGCTACATATATAATGATGTCATACAGCCAGTGAACAGTCCAAGTCAATCCAAACATATTCCAAACTAAATTGTGTTGAAGTAATATATCATTTAAAAATCCAAACTTTTCTACAACGCTTCCGCCTCGATTTAAGAAAAAGTAATCCACGCTAGGCGCATAGTTTGCCATCCACGCATTCAGAAGTATGGCAAAAATCATATAGCCAGTAAAAATATAAATAGCACCCCGAACCATTTTGAAGTTCGGTCGTTGAAATATCTTTAAAGTAACACCCAAAATAGGAAGGAAAAAGGCTATCCAGTGGTTAAACCAAAAAGCTATTACACTACTATTTCCGATATCTGAACTAAAATCAGGTAGCAGTATAGCAATAAGTGAGCCTATAACATTTATAAGATATGTAAAATAAAATACACCTTTCCAGTTAAACAAAAAGGCAAACAACATCAATATTATAGCAGTATTGCATAGGTGGAAAGGTAGGTTGGTCGCGCTAAGTGTGGCAAAATCAAAAAGATAAAAATATTGCATAAACCCTGCTATGGCTATCACAATACAAACAGCACGGCGAACATTATAATCTTTACCTTTAAAGAAAACAGTTAATAATAGTGGAACTAAAAAGGATATATAGATAAAAATTCTATGTATAAAAGAAAAGTCTGAGGCAGACATCCCCACATTACCCACCAAGGTGGCTAGTAAGTTAACAGGGAAAACAACTAACATTATGAGCGGGAGGATAATTGCGCCCCATTTTAATTGACCTTTCCAGTCTGAAACATCTTTGCTCTTAATTTTATTAAATAAGTGAAAGGCTGAAAAAGCAGTCATAACAACTATTTGTATCGCAAAAATTATAGAGCGTGCACTAATTAAAGAATACCCATCCCCTAGCATAGCAACAAGATTTAATCGGAAAAATATTATATTTAATAAAAGCACCACGGGCAATAAAAAAGCAATTAAGTTGTCAATAGTTTTAACACGAACAAAGCAAGAGGTTAAGCAAAGCAATATGCCCACTGAGAAAAACCAGCGTAAAAAAGTGACTAAATAAAGTTGTCCGGAAGATATGTTGATATCCGAACTCATCACCCCGCCCACTACACTATCAATAACATCATATGAAAAAAGTTGATAAAAAAGTAGTCCAAAAGTCACCAATCCCAACCCATAAAAAACCCACTTTTGAACTTTTTTGTTTACTTTTAGAGATAAAAAAATCATAGCAAAAATTACTAAAACCATACCTAGCACAACATATAACTCTATCATCTTATCTCTCCTTTGTTTAATTTTTCTTAATTTATGCACTCAAATTTTGGATTTTATACGCACTTTAATTTTAGTATTTTTTACTCAGTTTTAATCTTTGTTATACTTAAATCTTCTGCATTTAAATTTAGTTTACTCACTTTAATTTTAGCATTTACACTTATTTAAATTTAATCTACTCTATTTAATTTGGTCAACATATTTTTATACGCACTCAAATTACTTCACTTTGATTTAGTCTATGCACTCAAATTTTGGGTTTTATACGCACTCAAACTTATATACTCGCTTTACTTTTGGCTTTCTTATACTCAAATTGCAACCTTTGGACAATGTTTTTCATCCTACAAAGTCAACCCTGATTAAAAACTTATGTAAAAGAATGGTGCGGTGCTGATATGGGGCGGTTTGTATGAAATGTCTAGATAAATCTCTTTATGAAAGTGGAGATAAAATGAAACATATAAAGTATAACAAAAGAGTGATAAAAAGCCTTGAAACATAAAGATTTCAATAAAATCAATGACAAAAAGGTCCTATCAAGGATACTTCTACTAATTGTAGCAAAAATATTTACAAAAATCAACCTTTTATATTCGTTTTCTAAGTTTATCTCTCTTTCCACCTTCCGGATAAAAGCGGAAAGGGTCCAATTAAAAATCAAACCAAATTTTTAGTTATTTTTCCTCAGTCGTATCGCCATAAGTATCCGTTATTGTTGGACATTAAAAATCAAAGCAAGTTTTGATTCTTTTTCCTCCAACAAATCAAACAGATATTAAGACAACACAAAAACAACATATAAACCAGTAAGGATACGCGAAAAGAGTTTTGACATTCTTTTAATACAGTTTTGATACAGTTTTGATACAGTTTTGATACAGTTTAATACAGTTTTGATACAGTTTTGATACAGTTTAATACAGTTTTGATACAGTTTAATACAGTTTTGACATTCTTTTAATACAGTTTTTTATGCCAAAAAAAACAAA
>CAYJAI010000052.1:0-3591 GCA_964368395.1 uncultured Christensenella sp.
ACTTGATATTGTATTAACTTGGCATTATGCTGTCTTAATATTGTGCTGTCTTGATATTGTATTAACTTGGCATTATACTGTCTTATTCTTTGTTTGATGCCTAAAAGGAAAAGTGGTTGGAATTTTGGCTTGATTTTGCCACTACCTTTTTCGGTTAAGGATTACCCTACAAAGATATACTGTTTAAAGGTTGAAAAAATCTAACTTTATACTTAAAAATCTATATTTTCAACCCTACAAAGTGGATGCTTTAAAATAAGATTTTCTTTTTGCCTTTGCTATAAGATTTATTAGACTTGCTTGTTTTCTCATTATAAGTTTTTGAGTAATTGCTTGATTTATTTTGGTTAGTTCTCTTGGAAGATTTTGCATCTTTATCAAAATATGCCCCACCTCTTTTAGGGCTTGACTTGGTATTGTCATCTTTTATTCTGTTCTCCGAGACTCTGTTTTTAAAAGAGTGCGTGTTTGAACCATCCTTTTTAAAGGGAGATATTTTCTTATGAGTTGCGGAAAAGTCTTGTGAAGAATGTTCTGTGGATGCTCTATTTTTGGAATAGCCTGTGCTTAAAGGCTTATCCTTGAAAGAGTTTGTTCTTGATTTAGTGGTTGAACTGTGCTTGAATTTGTTTTGAGCGGTTGAGCCCCTGCTTTTTAAAGAGTCACTGTTCGAACGGCTGTTTTTAAAGGAAGATGTTGCAGAAGAATTTCTCGAATAAGTTCTTCGCTGGCCTTGGTAATTAGTTCTTGAACTTTTTGCTTGCGTCAATTCCTCTTGGTTAAATTGAAGATTGCTTTCTGAATCTTTGTCTGATTTATATTTATTAGAAGCGGTCTCCTCAATGTTGCTTAACTGCAATTTTTCCAGTTTAATGGTAGAATTAGTTCTTTTCTGAATCTCTTTTAACTTCCTTTCCTGGTCTGGGCTATTTAAAATAGTCCACGCGTTACCCTCTTTTCCTGCGCGCCCTGTTCTGCCGATACGGTGAATATAATATTCCAAATTTTGCGGTAAATCAAAGTTTATCACGTGTAGAATGTCGTTAACATCAATACCTCTGGCAGATACATCCGTAGTAATTAAAATCTGAACTTGTTCGCCCTTATAGTCGCGCATTACCTTTGAGCGTTGAGATTGAGGCATATCTCCGTGAAGCACAGAAACAGGATAGCCCATTTTTTCCAAATAAGATTGAACGCCGCCTACCATAGTTTTAGTGTTACAAAAAATCAAAGTTTTGCCTCGCTCTAATTCATTAAGCAGTGAATGTAGCGCTTTCTTCTTTTTATCTTTTGGCACTAAAAAGTATGTTTGTTTTATATTGTTTATAGTGCTGTTTTGTTGCCCTACTTTTATTTGAACAGCGTTGTTCATATGCTCTTTTCCTATTTTTAAAACTTCATCGTTCATAGTAGCGCTAAAAAGAAGAGTTTGCCTATCTGTTGGAGTCTTTTTTATAATGTCTATGATATCGTTACGGAAACCCATATTAAGCATTTCATCTGCTTCATCCAAAACCAAAGTTCGCACATTGTTCAATTTTAAGGTATGCCTTTTTAGATGGTCTAAAATTCGCCCCGGAGTTCCGATAATCACATTTGGTTTGCGTTTAAGTGCGAAAATTTGTTGCCTAATATCTGAGCCTCCATAGATAGCAACTGAACGAACATAAGGTAAAAGAGAAGAACTTATTTGCACTTCTTGTCTGGTTTGTTGCGCTAACTCGCGTGTGGGGCAGAGTATTACCGCCTGCACATTGTCGTTATTCGCATCTATTTGCTCTAAAATAGGTAAAACAAAAGCAAGAGTTTTACCTGTTCCCGTTTGCGAAAGTCCAATGATATCCTGTCCTTTAAGGATGATAGGTATAGCCTGCTCTTGAACCTCAGTAGCATTTTCAAGGTTGCGCTGTTGCAACATTTTCAGCAATGGCTGAGATAGTGGTAAATTGTTAAATTTCATAAAAACCTCTTTATAATAAAATATTGTGAAAATATAGAATTTTGCTTTGAGGATAAAGGTAAGACTTTTAATATGCTCATTAAAGGTAACTGTTATCATTTAAAATCATAAAGTAGATTTTAATAAAAACAAAGTAATATAAAAGGTGAACCTATATAATAAAATTCATTTTAATTTTAGCGATGTTTATTAAACTTTAATCTTTGTGATAGGAAGCAAAACCATTTTTTCCTATAACTATTATGCCCGGAAATAGAAATATTTTGCCTTTAATTTTCTTAACACCACTATTTTGTCATAATAACTATTATGGTAGTTTATCATATAAATTAAAAAATAGCAATAGATACGCAGAGTATTTTACATTTTATTAAGTTCACAGAGCGACTTTTATTTTTAATCAAGGGCTAAAATTAAGTTGTAATACACTCTTTGGTTGACTTCGTGTTTTTCCTTTGTTATACTTAAAAAATCTTAATCAAGGAGATGGTTATGAAGGTTGTTAAATGTAATAATTGTGGTGCTGAAATGCTTAAAAATACTATCATTTGTCCCAACTGCAAACAAAGATGTTTGTCGGATAAAAAAAGAAAAACAGCCATTGTTTTGGCTTTTTGTGCGGGTGTTTTAGGGGCTCATAACTTTTACTTAGGTTTTTATGACCGCGCCGGTTTAGAAATAGGTATTTCTGCACTGGGGGTGCTGTTCATTATATTGGGTTTAACGCAGTCTTTCAATTTTTTTTGGATAATGGGAATAGTTGTAATAGGCTTAGTCTTGTTAGCCGGCATTATTGAGGGGATATTGATAATTAGAAAAACAATTAACCGTGACCATTTGGGGAAAAGGCTGGCATAAGTAAATTTAGCAATTTTAAACAAAGACATAGCAAATATGTAAAATTTTGGGTGTTATCTTAATGTTTGCTTATATCTTAAAGCAACTAAAATTTTGATTTGATTCTCTATACCTACCAAAGATTTTTCTATGCCTTTGTTTTTTCCTGTTTTATACTCTTTGTATTTTGCTTTTCTTTGACTTCCATTTGTGCACTATCTTTGGCTACCACACTATGCAAAACACTTTCAGATAGTTGGTCTATAAAAGTGTTGAAAAGGGCGGGGGATATATACACACACCGTGTTTTTTGGTTATGTAAATAAACTATTTTTATTGCTTTTATACTTAGTTTTGGCGCTATTGCAAATTTCTTTGTAGGGGTTATTGCTAAAATATCGGTGTATGAAATGGTGAAGTTTATCCGCCACCAACCCGAATTTATTTTTAATGATTTTTCAGTTAATGTGTAGTTGGTGAAGAAAAATAACGGAAAAACAAAAAAGAATAACAGAACAGATACAAGGAGTGCGGGAAGCCACACGCCTGAAATAGCATATAGGATGAGCAAACCTAAGTCTGCCAAACATAAAATTAAAAAAGTAAAAAACACGCTAAAATCTATTTTAGTATGATATTTTGTCATAGAAACACCTCATTTTTTAATTATAATAAGTTGAAAACAAAAAGTAAAGAGAATAAGAAGCAAATAAAACCAAAGCAAGAAGTAAAACAAGAAATGAGAGGTAAAACAAGAAATAAGAAGTAAAATAAAAAGCAAATTACTGTTT
>CAYJAI010000053.1:0-3559 GCA_964368395.1 uncultured Christensenella sp.
ATTTATATAACGAAAGTTCAGTTGTTTAAGCAATTAAGTTAAGACAATGCTAAATAAAACATATTACTTTGGAGGAAAAAATGAGGATATTGTTTATAACCGCTTCATCGGGCAATGGTCATAATTCCACTGTTCAAAAAATAAAAAACAAAATATTAAGCAAGCATAAAGAGGCTGAAACAAAAGTTGTGGATATGTATAAAGATTGCGGTAGTAAGTTGAAAGCGTGGATAATGGATGAGGGGTATGCGTTAGCGTGTAATCATATGGTTCGGGTTTATAATCATTTTTTTAAAAAGAGTGAAAAAAGCACATACTCAACTAGAGATAAATCCAAAGTGCACAAAGAAACTTTTCCTATGCTGTATGGATTGTTGAGGGAAATTTATACTTTCAAGCCTGATATAATTGTTTGCACTTATATTTTTGCTGCTGTGGCTGTTTGTAATTTAAGGCGATGCTATGAAATACCTGCTAAGGTTGTTTGTATGACCTTAGATTATGGTATATCGCCCTATTGGGAGTGTGCCACATCAATAGATGAGATGTTTATCACGGACAAGTATATGGTAGAGCCTTTTATAGAAAGAGGATGGGCAAAGCAACAACTGGTAGTTTCAGGTATCCCGGTTGGTGACGAGTTTTTAATAAAAATTGATAAAAAAGAGGCAAGAAAACAGAGCGGTTTAGACACTGATATGTGGACATTACTAGTAACTCGTTCTAGTTTTTTTCCTATAAAAAATCGTAAACTTATAAAGGAATTTAAAAAAATCAAACTTCCTATACAAATAATTATTTGTAATGGAGCGGATAAAAAGGGGCAGGACAATTTAGATAAACTGATAAAAAAGGCTAAATTACCTCATAAGATACATAATCACGGATATGTTTCTCTTGAACAATTAGGTTTATTTTTTAGTTCCGCAGATGTTATGCTGTGTAAAGGTGGCGGGTTAACGCTCACTGAGGCAATAACTAAGGGCGTTCCTACTGTAATAGTAGACAAATTACCTCAGCAGGAAGTATATAACAGCAAGTATTTAGTGGAAAAGGGTTGTGCTTTAAGTATTAACAAGAAAAATTCTATATCTCAGAGGATAAATACCATTATAGAAAATCCTAAAATTTATAAAAATTTAGTTAAAAATATTCAAAAAATACAAAAATTAAATGTTTTGGATACTTTTTTATCACATTTTGAAAAATATCCAAAAGCCGATTACAGCAATATTCCACCTTTCACAGAAAGTAAAAGTGATTTGATTCGTAAGACGAAAAAGGCGAGAAAGGAAAGTATTCAGAAACAAGAGAGGAATGCAGATAAAAAAACAACATCATAAAACATCAGGCAAAGCATCAATGTTGAAATCAAGCGAAGTGTTAAGTAACTGCCTAAGTTGGTATCAAAGATTGAGAGCATATAATGAGAGAAATTAAAAGCACCACAAACATCAGGTAAAGCGTCAATGTTGAAATCAAGCGAAGTGTTAAGTAACTGCCTCAGTTAGCGTTAGGCTTTAAGTTAGTGTTAGGTTTTAGGTTAGCGTTAGGCTTTAAGTTGGTGTTAGGTTTTAGGTTAGCGTTAGGCTTTAAGTTAGCGTTAGGTTTGTGAAATACAAAAAGAGGGTTGTCCCTCTTTTTGTATTTTTTATTTTATTATCATCTTTGAATTTTTTATCTTTGATTTAAATGCTACCTTTAAACTGTTTTCTATTCTTATTTTATTTTTAGTTTTCTTTCAACATTTTCTTTAAAGTGTTTTGTTGTTTCTGAACTGCTTTTTTTTGCCGTTCTTTTTGAATCAGGTTCGCTATCAATATTGTTTTGAATTGTTTTCTATTTTTGATTTCAATACTATCTTTGAACCGTTTTCTATTTTTGCTTTATTTTAGTTTTATTTCAATGTTGTTTTTCTATTGCTGTTTTCATTTTTGGTTTGATTTCAGCATTATTTTTGAACTGTTTTTTTATCTTTGGGTTGCTGTGTTACTGTTCTTTTTGAAGCGGGTTCGCCCTTAATGAAATTTCTAGGTTTTTTCTTGCTGGTTATTTTTGAAACGGTTTCTTTTTTATCCGCAGAACTTTCCTCTTTATTAAATTTTTTCCAGTAACATCGGCGTCTTTTGTGTTGCTCGTTCTCAAAGTTTTTCCAAGTTAGCAGTATTTTTTTATTTGTTTCTAAACTATGGTTGGTTTCACAATATTCCAAATCATATTTTTTAAGTTGGTTAAACATAGCAAGCATTATCATAGCCGGAAGTCCGCCCCCTTGATACTCAGGTCGCACAGCAATGAGGGCGAAGTCTAAAACTTTCATATTCTTTTTGGCTAAAAGTAAGCGCACTATACCAGCAGGTGTAAGTCTTCCCTTTGATTTCTGAACGGCTTTCGCTAAGGAAGGTATTCCGAGCCCAAAGGCTACCACTCTATCATTTTCATCTACAATAGTAACCATACATTCCATTGAAAGAAAAAGTTTAAATTGAGAAATTATTTGTTCTTGCAGAGGTTTGGTATAGGGGGTGACACCATATAACTCACTATATGCCTCATCAATAGTTTCAAAAATACCCTCCTGATACTTTTCAAGATATTCGTTTAAAGTTTTTGCTGTTGCTACTCTTAATTTATATCTCTTTGCAACCAAAGTGGCTATTCTTGTAATGCGTTCATCTATTTTTTTAGGTGCGAAGATTTTAAATTCTAACCAGTCCACCTCTTTTGTGTAACCACATTTTTCCAAAAGTTCGGCATAGTATGGGTAACTATAATCCGCTTCAAAAGTGGAAAGTTGGTCAAAACCTTCTACCAACAGCCCCTCGCGGTCTAAGTCATTAAAGCCCATAGGCCCGTGAACAATGCTCATACCCTTGTTTTTCGCCCATTTTTCCACAGCGCCAGTTAGGCTTTTAACTACTTCTAAATCATTTATAAAATCGAAACGAGTAAAACGAACGCGTTTCTCATTGTTCTTTTGGTTATATAATTTCTGTTCTATACCGCATATACGGCCTACAATTTTGCCCTCTTTTTTCGCCAAATAAAAAACTACATCGCAATCATTATAGGATACATTTTTCTTAGGATTAAAAAGGTTAAGTTCGTCCATTCTTAAAGGGTGAACATAGTAGGGGCACTTATCATACAATTTAGTAGGAAAATCTACAAATTGTCTCTGTTGTTTTTTTGTTAAAACTTCTTCTATTTTTATCATAATATGTATTATACACTTTTAATTTCAATTTTGCAAATGTTTTCTAAGGCTCTTTATAGGGTGTTTAAACTTGAAATGTTTTTTATAATTTTTTATAAAAATTCACTCACCATTCGAGTCAAGGAAGATAGCCAACTCAAAAATCTATGATGGGAAGTGTTGTAGTTTAAAAAAGTTGAGGCAAAAAATACAAGGAAGGTTTGATACTGTGTTATTAAAAGGTTGAACAAACTAAAAACTACTGTTTATCTGGTTGCCTACAAGAGAGCGGGGAGGGCGGGTGCTTGCACACGGATGACCAGCGAACGAAGTAGCCAACTCAAAAATCTATGATGCGGAGGC
>CAYJAI010000054.1:0-3398 GCA_964368395.1 uncultured Christensenella sp.
CTAGAAAACAGTATCAATGAATTAGTTCCATTTTTGGAAAAAACACAAGAATAAAATTTAATTTGAAATTATATTAAAAAGTTGAAATTGTTAGCAAAGCAATTTAGAGAGTAATATTTTTAAAGAAAGCCAAAGAGCAAATTAAAATAAGTTAAAAAACTAATTAAAATATAAATACTGTTAAAATAAATTAAGATTATTAAAACAATTTATGGAATAAAATGTTAAAATATTTTAAAGAGCGATATTATCAGACAGTTAAAAGGCAACATATTAGAACAAGTTTGAAACAAGTTTGAAATTATAATTTTGAGAACAATCAGAACAGCAAAACAAGCAGGCAATAATAGTATAAAATAATTAGGTAAACATTTGTTGTTTACCTTTCATTTTTTCAAAACTTAATACATACAATATTCTATGTTTGAGGAACAAATCATCAGCGCTTTTGGACAATGGGGCGTTTTGGCGGTGGTGTTTATTAGCGCTTTCTTACCTATTTTGGAAACACGCGTTGCCATTCCTTTGGGGTGTGCCACTGCAATTTGGGGTAGTGGTGCTATGTCTGTATGGGGCGCTACAACAGTTGCTTTTTGCGCAAGCACACTTGCCGGCTTGCTGGTAGTGGTAACACTATCTCCCATTATGAAAATATTACGAAAAAGAAAACAAGGAAAGAATCTAGTAAACAGTATAGAAGTTTTTTTCCAAACGAAAACAGCAGAATTATCTAAAAATAAAAAAATTTCCACCAAAAAAATTATGTTTTTAATGATAACCTTAATTGCCTTGCCCCTTCCTTTTATGGGAGTATATAGCGGGGCAGGTATGGGCGTTTTTCTCAAACTAAAATGGTGGCAAAACTTCATAGTAATCACAGTAGGAAATGCTGTTGGGTGTCTTATTTTAGCCCTTACTTGCTGGGCTTTATACCCCTTTGTTCCCTTACTTCTGACTTGTTTAATAATTATTCTTGCTCTCATTATTTGTTGGTATATTATAAATATGCTCTGGATACTTTATCATAAAAAAGTGAAAAATAAAGTTAAAAATTTATGAAAAAGGATTTTTTTGTTGCTTATTGTTCTCTTTTATTATAGAATGAAAAAAAGGAGAAGTAAATGAAAAATCTGCAATATCAGCCCAAAGATTCTGCCATAGTATACTTTTGGGCTCTCCTAATTCCCTTGGTTCTGAGCGTGATTATTTCAATGTTTTTATATGGTAGCCCGGTAGACACTGAGGGTAAATATTTAATCTTGAAAGAAGTCTGGTTTGTCTGTTTGTTGCGTGTTCTTAGTGCAGGATTGCTAATAGGCTTGTTCTTTATATACAGCAAAAGACAAAAGATTGATTTTATAAAAGCAAGTGGAATTAAGAAAAAAACGAATTACATCAATATTGCCCTTTGTATCATTTTGGGTATAGGGTTGGTATATTTCACTGCCCCTATAATAAATATAGTAAGCTATCTAATTTCTCTGACCGGAATTGATATACAAACCGGAATTGATATGCCTCTAACCGGTATAGGCGACCTTGTTCTGGCTCTTTTAATGATAGCATTATTACCCGCGATATCCGAAGAACTAATTTATCGAGGCATAATCTTTAACGGATTAAAAAAATGGGGTAAGTGGCCTGCTATTCTACTAAGCGCTCTTCTATTTTGTCTAATGCACGGAGCAGTAGAGCAATTCACATACACCTTTATATTAGGCATAGTGCTGGGTTATTTAATGTGGGAAACAGGGGCTTTATGGTTGTGTATGCTAGTGCATTTTGTGAATAACGCAGTGGTGTTGATTTCTATGTATGTAGCCCCTGCTAGCGCGCTACTTGCGCCTTCCTTGGTTGATATATTGCTTGCTTTCGGAATGTTGGCACTATCCATCGGGCTGGTTATTTTGGTGTTTTTTATTATGAAAAAATTGAAAAAGAAAGAAAGTCCAGAAATGACCCTCTCGTCATCTGAGCAAAATATAGCAGAACCTTTAATGGCAAAAAAGAAAAAAGAGGACGGGTATATGTTAGCAGGCGGTATAGTGTTAGCCATATTTTTTACCATAATACAGGGGTTGTGATGTATGGAAAAGAAAAAATTTATTATAGATGATAAACTGGTATTTTGGAGTGGGCTTTTATACTTCATTATTATGGTTTTATTTGTCCTATTAAAAATCTTTGCCTACATAGGCTTATTTAGTTGGACAGGTGGCGGATACCTTTTTAGAATATTAGTTCAGATAGGGTTAATGGGAATTCTGCCTATTTTAATATTTAAACTATTTTCCAAACAAACCTTTAAACAAACTTTTAACTTTTTCTCCTTTCGCGCAATCTCTTGGAAATCCGTTTTTATATCTTTACTACTAGGTTTATGCCTTTTTATCATCATAGGATATATAAGCAGTTTTTGGGGCGGTATCCTTTCCTTATTCGGATATAAAATTCAGTCAAGTTCGGGAGATTACTCCGTTTTTGGTTTTATAATGTCTATTTTAATGGTAGGAGTATTACCCGGTATTTGTGAAGAAATTGCACATAGAGGATTAGTTTTAAACAGCATAAAAAGAAATGGTGCTATTCGCGCCATTGTCCTATGTGGATTACTGTTCGGGTTGATGCACTTTAATGTAGCACAATTCGGATATGCTTTTGTAGCCGGAATGTTCTTTTGTTTTATAACTTTAATTTGTAAAAGCATTTATCCCGCTATGATAATGCACTTCACCAACAACGCTTTCAGCACCATAGTTACTTACTCTCAAAAAAGCACTTGGATGAATGGCGGAATAATGGAATGGGTAAGCAACTTTTTATATAGCGGAAATATGCTGGCAGTTATCTTAATTAACACTTTAATAATAATATTGGTTTCTACTTTAATATCTTATCTAGTTGTTAAACTATTTGCAGAATCAAAGAAAATGCATTTTAAGAGATTCCAAAAAAACTTGCAGAAAGAACTGCAAAACACCGAGGTAGCAGACAGTGTAAATGTAACAGATAACACACAGGCAATGGAATTATTTCAGCAAGTAAATATGTTGAATGTTAAACAGAAAATAGAGCAAGGCACTTTTACCTCACAAGATTTAACGCAGGGTATGAACACCAAAAAGATGGCTGAATTGTTATTATCTGATAATATGACACTACCTAAAAAACGCTTTCCTGCCAACTATATTTTTTACTATTGTGCCATATTTCTAGGCTCAGTAGGAACATTTTTTACTTTTATTTTGGGGATTATATAGCAGTCCAAAACCGCGGTTAATTCATTTGAGGTTTTAAAAAAGGAACTACATTTTTGTTCCTTTTTCATTTTATTGCTTTTTATTTATTTTGTAACTTTGTTGATTTTTATTTATTTTGTAACTTTGTTGATTTTATAA
>CAYJAI010000055.1:0-3386 GCA_964368395.1 uncultured Christensenella sp.
AATTCTTTACTCAGATGGATAAAACGCAAAGTTGTGCACCTACCAAATGAAACTTAAATTCTTTACTCAAACATAACTTTACTCAGCCGAACAAAAATCACATTACCCAAATACTTTCATATGTTGTAAAGCCTTATTGAACCTACCAAATGAAACTTAAATTCTTTACTCAGATGGATAAAACGCAAAGTTGTGCACCTACCAAATGAAACTTGAATTCTTTACTCAACATAAGTTGCTCAAATAACCAAATCATAAACTTCAACCACAGAAATGAGAGAGTTAACACCATTTAAGTTTTAAATAAAACATAAATTCTTTACTTCAATTTCACTTTCTAAGTATTAGTTTAGTATCAAGATTTCGTATAAAATTATAAACTTTTTAAAGTATCTTGATATTTTTTATAATCAGCAAAATCTGATGTTTCAAACTCTTGTGCAAACATACGAACTTTATCTGATTTTTTACGGTCATTCAATTTTGGCAATTCAACGGTGACCTTAATGAACATATCCCCTTTGCTCGCCTTATTCAAGTGCTTTATACCCTTGCCCTTTAATTTTAAGATTGTCCCTGTTTGAGTGTTCTCGGGTATATTCAACTCCAACTTGCCATCCAAACTAGGTATTATCACCTTACCACCCAACATAGCCGTGGTGAAAGGTAGAGGCAAATCCAAATGTATGTCAAACCCTTCCCGATTCAAAATTTTATGAGCCTTAACTCTAATTAAAATTTGCAAATCTCCGTTAGGACCTCCTCGCAAACCAGCATCTCCATATCCGTGCAAAGTTATAATCTGACTATCATCAATGCCTGCTGGAATATCTACCGTAATAGAGGCGTTGTTTCGCACAAAGCCTTTTCCGTTACAGTGCTCACATTTTTCTTTGATAATTTTTCCTGTTCCGTTACATTTCTTACACGCACCTACATTGACCACGCGACCAAACAAGGTATCCTGAGTATAGCGGACTTGACCTGTCCCGCTACAATCTGGACAAGTGGAATATGCTGTTCCTGACTTTGCACCTGTTGCCTTACAATGCTCACACTGCTCAATTCGAACTACACTTATATTCTTTTTAATACCAAAGGCTGCTTCCTCAAAACTCAAAGTTATTGAGGTGGTTATGGTATTACCCACTGTTGAAGTCTGCTGTTCTCCACCAAAACCAGAGGAAAACATATTGAAAATATCTTCAAATCCGCCAAAACCACCAAAACCTGAAAAACCGCCTTGTGAACCTCCGCTGTTTCCTCTAAAAAAGTCCTTAGGGTCTGCACTGCCGTATTGGTCGTAATTCGCCTTTTTCTGACTATCACTTAAAACCTCGTATGCCTCATTGATTTCTTTAAATTTAGTGGCAGCACTAGCATTATTAGGGTTTAGGTCTGGATGGTGTTTTTTGGCAAGTTTGCGAAAAGCAGACTTTATCTCGTCTGCACTCGCATCTTTACTAACGCCTAATGTATCATAGTAATTTTTTGCCACTTCTTAAACTCCTATATTATTTTCCCTCAGCATCTTTGATATCTTCGGGCTTAACTTCGACCTCAGGTCCTTCTTTTTTCCCTTCTTCGCCTTCCGGCTTTGCACTCTGATATAACTTGGTCATAATAGGCTCACTCGTTTTAGACATTTCTTCTAACGCCTTTTCTATCGCCTCTTTATCCTCTTTTTTGAACTCTTCTCTACCTTTGCTTATAGCATCTTCTATCGTTTTCTTATCCTCTTCGCTGATTTTATCCCCATTTTCTCGCAAAGTTTTTTCAAGAGCAAAAGCCATAGCCTCTGCTTGATTTCTGGTATCAATAACTTCACGACGCTTCTTATCCTCTTCGGCATTCTTTTCGGCATCTTTTACTGCTTTTTCAATTTCTTCCTCTTTCAAATTTGAACTGGAAGTAATTGTTACGCTTTGCTCTTTACTCGTTCCTAAATCTTTCGCTGAAACGTGCACAATACCATTCGCATCAATATCAAAAGAAACTTCAATCTGAGGAACACCACGCGGAGCAGGCGGTAAATCAGTTAAACTAAATCTTCCCAAAGTTTTGTTTGCACTTGCGAACTCGCGCTCACCCTGCAATACGTGAATATCTACACCTGGTTGATTATCACTTGCAGTAGAGAAAACCTGACTCTTTTTGGTTGGAATAGTAGTATTTCTCTCAATCAATTTAGTGAATACTCCGCCCAAAGTTTCAATTCCCAAAGATAATGGAGTAACATCTAGCAACAGAACATCTTTAACATCACCAGCCAAAACTCCTGCCTGCACTGCTGCACCGATAGCCACACACTCATCTGGATTTATTCCCTTAAAGCCCTCTTTGCCCGCAAACTTTTTCACAGCCTCTCCAACTGCTGGTATACGAGTAGAGCCACCTACCAAAATAACCTTATCAATCTGGCTCTTAGACAACTTAGCATCTTTTAATGCTTCCTCACTCAACTTTATGGTTTCCACAACTAAATCTGAGGTAATATCATCAAACTTTGCGCGGGTTAATTCATACTCCAAATGCTTTGGTCCAGTTGAATCTGCGGTAATGAAAGGTAAACTTATAGTAGTTTTGGTAGTAGCGGACAACTCAATCTTTGCCTTTTCCGCTGCTTCTTTCAATCTTTGAACCGCACTCTTATCCTTGGATAAATCAACACCGTTTTGTGCCTTGAAATCTTTTTCAAGCAAATCAATTATACGCTGGTCAAAGTCATCTCCTCCCAGTTTGTTATTTCCTTTTGTAGCCAAAACTTCAAATACACCATCCCCTATTTCCATAACGGATACATCAAAAGTTCCTCCACCTAAGTCAAACACTAAAACTTTTTGGTTTAAATTTTCAGATTTATCCAAACCGTATGCCAAAGCGGCAGCGGTAGGCTCGTTTATAATCCTTAAAACTTCCAGCCCTGCAATTCTACCCGCATCCTTTGTTGCCTGCCTTTGACTATCTGTAAAATAAGCCGGAACAGTTATAACTGCCTGCGTTATTTTCTGTCCTAAAAAAGCCTCCGCATCTGTTTTCAACTTCGTTAAAATCATTGCTGAAATTTCTTGTGGTGAATACTCCTTGCCTTCAATCTTTACTTTGAAATCGCTACCCATTTCTCGCTTTATACTTGAAATAGTATGCTCTGGATTAGCAATAGCCTGTCGCTTTGCAACCTGTCCCACTAATCTTTCACCTGTTTTTGTGATTGCTACTACACTTGGTGTAGTTCTTGCTCCTTCTGCGTTAGCAATTACAGATGGTTCGCCACCCTCCATAACGGCTACACAAGAGTTTGTTGTTCCTAAATCAATACCTATAATTTTTGACATTTTTATTTCTCCTTAAATGTTTTATTTTTTATATTCCATTCGCTTATAAAT
>CAYJAI010000056.1:0-3292 GCA_964368395.1 uncultured Christensenella sp.
CTTAAATAATGTTATATGGCTTTGGGTTCTGATTTTTAGAACTTAAATAATGTTAAATAACTTTTTCTTGTTTAGATTTTAAAATAGCATTAGTTCAAGAAAAAGAAGCAAAGGAGCAAAAGGAATGACTTTTATTTTGTTCTGCATTTTTACAATTTAAACAATGTTATATGACTTTTAGTTTTACATTTAAGAAGTATTAGATGACTTTTAGTTTTACATTTAAGAAGTATTAGATGACTTTTTAACCCTGTGTTTTCAATAGTATTAGATGACATTTTAATTCTGTGTCTTCAATAGTATTAGATAACTTTTTAATTCAATATTTTCAGGTTTTATAGCGCTAAATTCTTTAATTTTTCGCCAGATAAAATATGAATATGCAAATGAGGAATTTCCTGCCCCCCATTTTCACCCTGATTAACCACCAAACGATACCCGCCCCCTAAGTGTAACTCTTCGGATAAAGTTGGTATTTTCCCTAAAATGTCTCCTAAAATCTTTAAATCCAGTTCATTCGCATCGGCTAGCACACTATAATGGTTTCGAGGAATGGCTAAAAAATGATGTTTCGCTTTGGGATGAATATCTTTGATAATAAAAAAGTTTTCATCCTCATAAACAAATTCGCTAGGAACTATTCCTGCTGCAATTTTACAAAAAATACAATCTTTCATAATAATTCTCCTTTTTATAAGTTTTAATTTCTTGCTCTTTTTCACCTTAACAAACATAAACTTTTCACTCTTTATATATGGTAAAACATAAACTTTTCACTCTTTATATATGGTAAAACATAAACTTTTTTGCTATTTATATATGGTAAAAAATAAACTTTTTTGCTATTTATTTACCTTAGTAAACATATTTACTTGACACTCTTTGGGTATATTACTCTTTGCCTGATATTTTGATTTTTATCTAGGTTCAGCAAGCACTCCATCTTTGAACAGCCCTTTTACTTGCACCATAATTAACTGGTTTACCTGATTGTTTTCTTTTTCTATATATACTTTGGTAAAGTTTTCGGTATGTCCAACTAAATACTTATCCTCAACAACTTGTTCGGTCAATAATTCTTGCACACTTCCTATTTGATTTTTTAAAAACTGAGTCTTCAAATCATCGCGCAACTGCTTTACTTTTGCTACCCTTTGCTTCACTATATCTCCGTTTATTAAGGGAAAACGGCTTGCTACCGTTCCTGAACGGCGTGAATATGGGAAAATATGAATGTCAGCAAATTTTGCCTTTTTTATTGTCTGCATACTTGTTTCAAAATCTTCCTCTTTTTCGGTAGGAAATCCTACAATCAAATCTGTTGTTACAGAGCCAGTAGGAAAGGCTTGATGTATCATATCAACTTTTTGCAAAAACTCTTCGGCGGTATAATTACGATTCATATCCTTTAAGGTTTTACTGCAACCGCTCTGCATACTTAAATGAAAATGAGGGCAGAAATTCGGCATATCTTGCAAGGTTTTCAAAAAGTCCGCAGTGATTATTTTAGCCTCCATAGAACTGAATCGGATACGCGATTTTATGGTTTTTAAAGACTCTAATAAATCTAGTATGTTCAACTTTATGTCCGCTCCCCAAGAGGATAAATCAATACCAGTAAGCACAATTTCTTTACTGAATTTTGCCATATTAAACGCTTCTACTACAATACTTTGCAGTGTCCGACTTCGGCTACGACCTCTTATGTAGGGTATTAAACAGTAGGAACAAAAATTATTGCAACCATCCTGTATTTTTAAATATGAGCGTGTTCGGTGTTGTTTGGGTGCGGAAAGGTTTTCATAATCATAAGGCGCATCTACCACAAAACAGCCCGATTGCTCCAACATTTCAGTCAGCCACTGCTTACTGCTTGCACCCACAACCGCAAAAACATTTTCTTTCCCTTCAAAACTTTTAGCATTGTGTTGTGAGGCACAACCGCATACGAAAATTTTCGCTTTTGAACATTCTTTATTTATTTTGGATATCATTTGACGGGATTTTCGCTCCGCTTCATTTGTTACCGCACAGGTGGACAGAAAAACCATATCCACATCCTTATCTAGATTTTCCACCACCTGATAGCCTTTATCCTCCATAATTTGAGCAAGACTATCTGCTTCATATTGATTAACTTTACAACCCAAAGTTAAAAACGCTACTTTCATTTGTTTCTCCTAAATATTTAATAAACAGCCTATAAAATTTAAAAAACTAACTAATTCATACATTCAAAACTGCTAATTCATACAAAAATTCACCTAAATTCACACATTTGAAATCATTTTAGAACTAAAACTGACTAATTCATAAATAAAATCATCTAAAACCATTTAAAACTGGCTAAATTTATACAAAAAATCATTAAAATCATCTAAATTGATACAAAAAATCATTTTAAATAAATTAAACCCCTACATTCAAAACCGCTAATTCATAAAATTAAATAATTCTAAAACTGACCAAACTCATACATTATAAGACTAACCAAAGTTAATGCTGCCGTTTCACCACGCAGTATCTGTTTTCCTAAACGGACTATTTTCGCTCCGCTTTCCCTCATTCTTTCTACCTCTGAAAGGTCGAATCCACCCTCACTGCCTACTATAAGAGCAGTCTTTTTATTAGGTGTTAATTTTGATAGAACCTCTTTTGCGCTAGTGTTTGAATTCTCATAGGCAAGAATAATCTGCGGGTATTCTTTCAATTCCTCAATAAATTGCTCGAAATTTTTGACTTCGCTTATCCTCATAGGAACAGGGCGGTTGCTTTGCTTGCACGCCTCAATAGAAATTCGCTCAAAACGACTTTGTTTATTGCTATCAGGCTTTACTGTCACAAACTTACTTGTAAAAGGAACTAGTTTCTGAACATTTAATTCTGTGCTTTTTTGCACCACAAAATCCATATGTTCCCCTTTCATAATGGCTTGGAACAGGGTTACGGGCGGAGAAAGGTTTTCAATCCTCTCAGAATGTAGAACTTTACATACCGCTTGCTCTTTTGTTATTCCCTCCACAACGCAGTTGAATTCTTTATACTCCTCACCCATATCCGCGCTTATGATTATCTGCGCGCCTTGTTGCAGCCTTAAAACTTTGGTCATATGAAAAAATTCTTGCCCCACTAAAAAAACTTTGTCCCCTTGCACATTTTCTTTTTTAACAAAAAATCTTCTCGCCATTTCGTTCTCCTATTGTTTCAGTATAGCAAAAAGTCTAATAAAAAGCAATAAACATCTTGGTAGTTTATCATAAAATCAACTCCAAAAAATTTAATAGAATAACTC
>CAYJAI010000057.1:0-3253 GCA_964368395.1 uncultured Christensenella sp.
AAATCATCTCTTTCACCTTTAAGTACAATAGATTTAATTAAAAGATCATTTTGAGTTAGATTGTTAATATTAAATAAAACTGTTTCTGAAGTTTTTGTATTTACATTTAAACTAACACCTAAGTTTTGAGGGTTAATACTAAATACTTCATCAGTTACATTTATTTCTTCAACATGTGTTTCATATTCAGGAGCTTGTACATATACAAATACAACGTCATCTTCACTTAAAGCATTAATTATTGGCATAGATACTTTTCCATCTAAACCAACTTGCTTAAAGTCACCAATATTTTGTAAATATTTATTTTTTAAAACAACATTTACAATATCATCAATTGCATATCCAGTTTTAGAATCTCTAACTTCAACTTGTAAACTTAAATTATCTTTATAAGCTGGAAGTACATTTGGAGTTATTTCAACATCAAAGGTTTTATCTGAAAGAACATGTAAAATTACTGTTCTAGAAAATAATACTTCTTGATCAGAAATAAAATTTATTAACAAATGTCTATCTCCTTTTAGAACAGGACTAAATTCTATTTCTCCTCTTATACTTCTTTTAGAATCTAATAATTCAATTTCTTCATCAAATTCATATTCTTTTTCATCTGGATTAATATTAATAGTATTACCGTTATGTTCAGTAATTTTTATATTTTCAAAATCAATACCTTCATCAAGATTTTTAATTTGTATTCTTGAGTTAGTAAATATATTTTCTTCTGAATTATTAATTAAAGTAAATGTAGCTGTATAATCTACACCAGGACTTGCAGTATATTCACTTAAAACATCGCTTCTTAAGTCTTCGTTTTCATTAACAATATTCATATTAAAACAAAACGAATCATCACAAGCAAGTTCATCACCTATACTAAAAGTAGATTCATTAAGAGTTTCTAAAGTAATTTCATCAACTTCATCTTCTCCATCTCTAAATAATACTTCATATTCTCTATCTTTATTATAACCATAACCTAAATAATTTACTTTTAGTTCTTCACCAAAAGCAGCTTCTTCTTTAACTTTTACATTTAAAACAATTTCATAAGCAGTATTATATTCATAATCAGCTTCATCAAAAATAATACTAACCCATTTAGCTTCATCATAAGTTTCACTTTCAAGATCATCTAAATCTAAGTAATCTTGATCATCTTCATAAGCTGTATATTTTTTAATACTTAAAACAGCTGGAGATCCACTAACATCAGCTTCTTTAATAAATAAAGAATCTTGTTCCATATATATTTTATTACCAGTACTAATAATAGCACCTATATGTTTGAATCTATTATCTCCTTCTCTACCATCTGGTATAAATAAAGTAAATCTAGCTTCATATTCTTTATCTGCTTTTAAATCAGCAGACATTCTTTTACTACCACTATAAAGACCATTAAATATTAATTCAGGTTTAGAGATAGGATTTCTTTTATTATATAATACAACATCAAGATCACTTGTTTGTTCAGAAAGTATTCTTACATATTCTGATTGAGTAGTTCCAAGATCACCTAAAGGATCAGAAACTTTAGCATAATAATCTTCATCAGCATCAAGTTCTAAAGTAATTTGTCCAAGTGCATCAGTTAAATCACTTCTAAGTGCTGTTATTGCATCATATCTATCATAAATATCAACTTTAGCATTAGCTACAACTTCACCATCATTATCAGTAATATTTAAAGTTAAATAACCTCTACTAATAATCATTGGTATAATTATATTATCCATTGTAGAATATTGTCTAGCATCAAAAGAAAAATCAACAGATTGTCCAATTGAACTACCTTTTATAGCTACAGCATAATAATCTCCAGTTGGAATATTAAATGTAACTTCTCCTTCATAATCACTAGTTTTAGCAGCAAAATCAGTTATAAAACCAGTTTCAGAATCATAAAGTACTACTTTAGCATGACTATAAGCCTTACCATCTTCACCAATTACATTTATATATAAAGGGGAATAAGTACTATTAGTAACTTGTTCTAAACCAAAAGTAACTGTTGCATTAGCAGGAAGAGCACTTACTGAATTAGTAGTTTTAGCTTCAATCATATAACCTTCAACATCAACTACAATTCTATAATCTTGAGAATTATCAGTAACAGTAAATAATTTTTCACCATCTTCATCAGTATAACCATCAGCAAGAGTTTGATCCATTATTTTTAAAGAAACATGAGCTCCTTCTAAAGCATCACCAGTATGGTCATTAACTTTAACTTTAATATAACCACTTACTTCTCTACTTAAATTCATAGTTTGAACTATATTTCCATTAACATAAACATTTTGTTGAGTTAATGCAAATTCAGGAACACTTCTTTGATCAACAGCTTTAAATTCATAATTAGCTGTATCTAAACCTTCAATTTTACAATAACCATCAGCTGAACTTAAACAACTAGTTATTGGAATACCTTGATTATAGGCAGTAACTTTAATATTAGAAACTGCAGCTCCATTAGTTTCTTTAGTATAAACATCTACTGAAAACAAATCAGAAAATGAAACTGTATTTGATTGTAAAGTAACATAAGGAGTACCACTAGTTATTGGTGTAGAATAAACTGTTTGATGTCCATTTGAACTTACAGTTGCAAGTAAGCTACATCCAGCTTCTGCTTCAACACTAACAACACCATTAATAACATCTACAGAACTTGGAGCTATAGAGTCTTCATTAGAACAACTAAAATAAGCTGTACCATCTGTAATACCTTTATTATTTTCATCAACTAAAGAAAATGAATAATTTACTTTTTGAGTAGGATCATCTTGATTATCTAAAATAATAGTAATATGATCATTATTAGTTTCTGAAAAATATTCTCTACTAAAATAAGAATAACCAGCAATAGTATAATCTAATTCAACCATATAAGATGAATCTTTTGGAACTTGAACTTGAGAAGTATCACCATCATTATCAGTAGTTATATTAATAGTATCTTCATTAGTTACTACATCCATAGATACTCCAGAAATATAATCTCCATCTACTGATTTAACTGTAAAATAAACATCATTATATCCACTTTGACTTGCAGATGGTAATAACAATATAATACCAGCAATTATAATTATAAAAAGTAATAAGAAAAACAACATAGATGGCATAAATTTATCTATTTTATCAGTAAATTTATATAATCCTGTTTTTTCTACAAATTCATAATATTTATTCTCTACAGAATAGTACCATTTCTTCAAGCTCATTTTTATTGCTCCAATTATTT
>CAYJAI010000058.1:0-3135 GCA_964368395.1 uncultured Christensenella sp.
TCCTTATTACTACCTTAATTTTGATGGATAATTTAGTTGATAGGTTAAAATATTTGTTTAACTTTTCCTTTGTCCCCCACTGAAAAACTTTAAAGTAAAGAATTTATATTTTTAACTCAAAAATTTACAAAAATATATAATTTTAGTTCAATATTTTAGCCATATTGAAAAAGTAGTTTGGGCGACATAAAAAACAAGCCGTCACTATCTTTCTAGACAACTGCCATTTTCAACTCAAAATAGTGGACAAAGTTGCACTTGAAGGATAAATTTGTATCAATTTCTCTATCTGGTTTTCATTGATATATCCCCAAACAGACAAATCTTCTTTCAATACACGAAAATTAGTTATACTGTCTGAACGAATCTGTGCCACTAGTTTGTATAAAGTTGTTTCTTGATGAACGGCTAACTCACGCACTATAAGCCCGCGTTTTAATCCGTTGGCTTTGCTGTCTAAAAAACTGCTTCGCTTATAAATATTTGTTTTATCTTCCCATAAAACAGTGAGCAAGCAGAAAATTCCCATTATTAAAAAGGTGAAATTAACTTGTATAAAAAGAGTGGCTAAAAAGATGGCTAAAAGTATACCAGATACCACAATCCCAACTATTTTAAGTAATTTAAACGCCTTTTTTCTGGTGATTTTTTTACCTAAAAGCGCTAGCGCAACCCTCCCGCCATCCATTGGAAAAATAGGCATAAGGTTTAAAAGCCCAGTCCAGAAATTAGCAAAAACAAAAACATCGGTATACACATAAGTTACAGGAAAAAGCCACCACATTGCAACACCTATAATTGCTACGCACAAATTACAAATCGGGCCCGCCAAAGCAATTACAACTTCATCTTTTGGAGAGAAAAGCATATTTTGTCCGCTCAGGCTTATGCCGTGTGGCATAAGGGTAAACTTGTTCAGACGATACCCCAGTTTATTCGCCACTAAATAATGTGCGAACTCGTGCAGAATTATTGTTATAAGATAGGCTATCAGCACATTAAATAAGCCTTGATATATAAAAACAAACAAAAACAAGATGAACAGCGGATGAACTATAAATTTTATTTTTTTCATTCAAACCTCATTTGGTAAAATTCCCATTATTTTCAAACGCGGACACCGCACCTTACAGCGTAAAACATACTGCCCATCCTCTTCCACCGTTATGCTCGTTTTAATATCCTCCGCGGATATTTCCATATAGTTAGAAAGACATTTAAAAATTTCACTGCGCACCATATCATTAAGTCTAGATGGTTGAAAATGTTTATCATTTATTAAAACTTTTTTCAGTTTTTCAATACCTCGCGTTTTAAACATATTCTCTCCTTATAAAATGAATTATCCTATTTTGATTATTCTATGAGTTTATAATTTTCTATAAAACCTAATCTAGTTACATTTTACTTTTTAAAGTGCGTTTTACTTTACCTAAAAATCCCTTATATTTTTTTGTGCAATCAAACTGATATTGAACTCCGTTATGTAAATTATCCGTTAAAATATCAAAGGCTTTTTCTGAATCCCTATCTATTGCTATACCATCCCCATACACACTAGCAGACGCAGATATTTCATCGCTTTCAGGAATAACCCCCATTAACGGAATTCCTAATGAATTGGATATATCCTTTGCTTCCAACATATTTTTTGAAAGAACCAAATCCCCCCTAACTCGGTTCACCACCAAATTCATACCAGACAAATAATAACTATTTAAAATAGACGCAACTTTATTTGCATCTCGCACCGCAGAAATATGAGGCGTGGTTACAAGAATTGCTTCGCTAGCACAAAATACAGCCCTATGAAAACCCAACTCTATCCCTGCCGGACAATCTATAAAAATATAATCAAAATTCGGTGACAAATGATTTACCACTGCACGCAAACTATCCCCGTTCACCTTGCCTACATTATATGAGTGCGCACTAGGTAAAACATATAAAGAGGGGTAGGTAGAGTGCTGAACAAGTGCCTGGCGTGGGCGACATTTTCCCTCTATAATATCCACTACATCAAATACAACTTTATTCTCTATGCCGGACACCACATCTAAATTATTAAGCCCTATATCCACATCCAGAAGCAAAACCCTCAGCCCTCTTTTTGCCAAAAAAAGCCCTAAATTAGCACAAATAGTAGTTTTTCCTACTCCGCCTTTACCGCTTGTGACAACGATTTTTCTCGCCATATTTCACCTCGTTTAACCAGTCTATCAAGACAGACTAGTAAAGTAAAGAAAGAAAAAATACCTTTCTTACTTTTGACAAAACAAGCATAAAAAACCAAAAAATAACCCCATTTCACCCGTTTTCGACTTTTTTTGCTCCATATCTTTGACAAAACAACTATGTTACCTATGTTTTACAACAAAAAGCATTCTCTTTTTACCCTAAACATTATATAATTTTGAAGGTATACACAAGGAGAAAAACTTATGACAAAAACAAAAACTTGGATGACTCAACATACCGCTACACTCCCTAGAAAGCCTGTTAATAATAAGCCCGCCAATATTGTAGAAGAGGAACAAGAGGTGCAACCGAAAAAGTCGTTATCTGAACCTGAGAATGTCCTTGCTTCAAAAAGCATTTCAAAGCCCATTAAAAAACAGGTGGTTTTTGATGAAGACAGTGCGGAACAAGCCTTGATTTATTACAGTGGTATGAGTTTTTACTTCGGTGCAGAAGATAGCATAAAACAACGAATGCTCTGCTATGTCCCCTTGGAAGTTATATCGGCTACCGCGTGCATAAACTACCACCTCGCCTTTCAAACTTTTTGTGAATACATACTAGATAAGTTTAACCTTGAATACCAGCCTAATAGTAATTTACAAACTCTTTACTTTAAATTGCCTGAATATATACAAAATGATATCCGTGAAAAAATCACCTTTGAGCCCAGCATATTTGAGGAAATTCCCACTTTTGATAAGTTGCGCGATTATAAAAAAGATACTCGTCTAGCCTTTGATAATGTGCAGTTTTTTATGACCGTTACCCGAAAGTTAAGGTCGGTAGCATTAAACATTCATCAAAATACTCTCTATGTATGACACACTAAGCCTAAATTTGAGTTGGCGTTTAGATTGAGTTAAGTTTGCTTTTTTACTCGAACTATTGATACCC
>CAYJAI010000059.1:0-3062 GCA_964368395.1 uncultured Christensenella sp.
TAAATAAGACTGAGCTTGAAGGTGTGATAGCACATGAGCTTTCTCATATAGGAAACAGAGATATTTTACTTTCGACTGTTATTGTAGTACTTGTCGGGTTTGTTTCTATTTTAGCAAATATGTTTATGCGTGGCGGTATGGGGAGGGGAAGGAGTGGTGATAATAAAAAAGGAGATATTTTTGCAATTATTGGAATAATTTTTGTTATTTTATCACCTCTTTTTGCAAAACTTATTCAGCTTGCCGTTTCAAGAAAAAGAGAATTTCTTGCTGATGCTTCAGGCGCCCTTCTTACGAGATATCCAGAAGGTTTGGCTTCTGCACTTCAGAAAATTTCAGGGACAAATATTCCAATGCAAAAACAAAATAATGCTATTGCTCACTTATATATTTCAAATCCAGTAAAGAAACAATTTGGTGGAGCGAAAAAAATATCTTCACTTTTTGATACACATCCTCCGGTAGAGGAGAGAGTAAAAGTGTTGTTGAGAGATAAAGAGTTGTAAACGTTGTAATGTTCTAATTGTTATAATTGCGGAGACGGCGAGATTTGACTATTACATAGCCAGGTATTTTTCCTCCTCGCAAAGCTCGTATGGAAAAATCTTTCGAATCTCGCACGCAAGCAAAGCAGTTTACTTGCTCGTCTCCGCATAAAAAAATCACACTGTTTCCAGTGGATTTTTAATTGCGGAGACGGCGAGATTTGAACTCGCGAAGGCTTTCACCTTACTCGCTTTCCAAGCGAGCGCACTAGACCACTATGCGACGTCTCCAAAAATATTTACTATGTAATATTACAAGATATTAAAATAAAGTAAAAGCTTTATTTCTGTCATTGCGAGAATGTACTCATTCGTGGCAATCCAGTGTTTTGTATTGTCATTCCCGCGTAGGCGGGAATCTAGAATTAATTAATACAACCTGTATTGCCATGCTTTGTTCGCAATAACAGAATAACACATACAACAATTAGAATAAATATAACGTTTACAACATTTCCATTATTTATAGCCATATTTTAATAAAAACACCATAAAGACCTTGACAGATTGTCTAAAAGGTGTATACTATATAAGTAAGAGTTCTTTTACAAACTGACTTGTATTTGCCACAGTAGATAGTAGCTTTACGGCTTTTATCTACTGTGGCAAAAGCACATTGCTTAGCCCAACAGTAGGTTAACTACTTTCACTTTTTGTGAAAGGTAGCAAAGCCAACAAAAAAGAAAGATGGGTAACTCAAATGAGTAAAACCATTAGTCGTGAGCAGGCAATTCAGGGTCTTTTTACCTTGGCAACCAAGGTGGACTGGGATCAGATTCCAGTTGATGTGTTTCAGTCTATTATCGATGATAAAGATCGCCAAACTGGTTCACAATTTACTGCATTCCTCAAGAATCGTGGTAAATTGATTATTGGTGAACCGAAGGTTATCCAAATCGATCGCACCCAACCCTTCAACCTCAAGAAATTCCTCGGCGATGGCTGGACTATTGCCGAAGAGGACAACAACTCTCTGAAACTCACTGAACTCGACCTCACCAAGGTACAGTTCAAGGATATGCTCAAGGAAGGTGAGACGTCGGTCAATGGTGAAGAAAAGCAGAAACGTCTGAAGGAAGCTGGTTACACTCGTCTTGATGCGAAGATTTTTCAAACACTCTGGGAGAATCAGGAATTGATTCCGTCCTCGTGGAAAGAACCGATTGATGGAAACACACGGTACATCTACTTCGACGGTACGATTCTGCGCGATTCGGATGGTGACCGCTTTGTTCTGTGCTTGTGCTGGCATGGTGGTGAGTGGCGCTGGAGCTGCAGTTGGTTAGGCATTGATTAGGATGCTGGCAATCCTTCTGTCGTGCTCGCAAGTTAGTACTTTGTCCTTGGATCCTGTGCTCTTGCACTTGGATTCTTTGAACTTAGTCCTTTGGATTTTGACTTCGGTCAGACAGGTAAAGAGACAAACACCTGTATAAACTTTGTCCAACCCCATGCGAAAGTGTGGGGTTTTCTTTTGTATAAAAATCGGTTAAACTTGTTTTTGGTATTAGGTGAATATGTGAGAGATTACGGTTTCTCGCTACCGAATCCAGTATCCATATATCGAGAGTATTCACGACCAAGGTTTTGGATAGAGTGGTGTATGCAGACACTTCACCCTAAATTTGTCGTAAGACAAATCGGGTAAATAAAAAAAAGAAGATACTTGGTACAAAATACTGGGGTATTATAGATACCGAATAATATACAACCCTGAGAGTATTCGAGGGGTGGTGGAATAGATGGTATTTTGTATAATTCTGCGCAATTCGGATGGTAACCGCTATGTTCTGTACTTGTACTGGAATGGTGGTAAGTGGAACTGGAACTACAATTGGTTAGACAATGATTGGAATGCTAACAATCCTTCTGTCGTGCTCGCAAATCTTTTCATTTCTCCCTTGGCTATTTGCTGAGGGAGTTTTGTTTTATAATCTGTCCATTCCAACCACCAAGCATTTTTCCTATTTCTTCAATTTTGATTGATAAGACAGAATATTTTTTGTTGTCTATTGATTTTGTTTCCCATAGAATCATAAGCAGAACTCGCAATGTATCAATTTTTCTTATAGCTACTTTTATATAAGGTTGTTTTTCTTCTTTTGAGAGAAAACTTGCTATTGCGATATACTCCATTATTTCTACAAATAAAGTATCAATAGAAACTCTTGCTTCTGGTGTTGATTATCTTGGTTGGGTGCATTTTCCTAAACACAGAGTTATAAGGACGGTAACAAAGAAAAGAATGATGAGGGGGATAATAAATAAGAGGGGAAAAGAAGAAACTATGCAATCTTATTTGGGAATGTTGGGGAAAGGGAATACAAAGAAATTAAGAAATAAAATATTTTGTTTAGTAGATGAAATGAAAGTGATATAATTATTTTAAATAATGTTCAAAAAATCCAAAGCAAAAATATTTTTTCTTCCGATAGAAACAAGACCCAAAGAATTTCCTCCACTTTTGAAAATGGTTGGGAGATTTTGGCACACAAGAATTATTTATAATAATAAAGT
>CAYJAI010000060.1:0-3048 GCA_964368395.1 uncultured Christensenella sp.
ACTGGATGAACTAGGAATAACATTAGATTATAAAAAGAGAAAGTTTGACCATTTTGTTTGGTATACAAATAGATAAGAAGACGAGGTATAGTAATGATTGAAAAGAAAAAGTACTTATTTTGGTTAAATGTTGATGATCCAAATTTTGACCAAGAGGTGGTTTATCGTGAGATGTATTCTAGAATTGGTTGGATTATACATACGCTTCAAATGAATGAATATAATATTGCTAATATTTTAGCTTTAGAAGAATTTGAGAAAGCAACTGGTAGAGTTTACACTGAAGATGATTTAGTCAAAATTTCAGGAGATATTGATAAGAAATTCGATGAATTATCTAAGTTGACTTTTGGTGGTTTAAAAAAACAAGTTAAGAAATCAAAATATCTAGCTGATGTTAATATGGCATTGCTCGAAAAGATAGTTAATTATAGGAATTATATAGCTCATAGATGCTTCAAAGAAAAATTACTCAAGCATGAATTATCTACAATCGAAGAAGTAGACAGATTTGTTGATGAACTAAATGAATTTGAAGTGATTACTCGTGATTTTAATGAGTGGCTATTGGAAGTGTTCAAGAAGAATAAAATTAAAAGTATTTTGCTTAAACTTTAGCGGACCGTGTCTAGGTATTATTGAAGAGAAAGAAAAGGAGTAGCAAATGAGTAGACTATTTGTTATAGGTAATGGATTTGACTTAGAACATGATCTTCCAACAAGTTATAAACATCATTTCAAGAAAATAGCAGAAAAAAGTGAACAAATAAACTATTTTTGGGATATATACCAATCTAGAGAACCTGATATATGGTCTGATTTTGAACATAGTTTAGCTAATCCTGATTTTAATTCGTTAGAAGAAATTTTTAATGGGTATACTCCTGATTATACTTCGGATTATGAGCATGACAGAGATGCAATTATTATTCAAGTTGATCTGAATGGATTGTTACAAGAAAGTTTAAACAAATTTGCTAAAGAGGCAGAACAAGAAGTGAAATATTGCCAACAATTACATAAATATTTAGTTTTGTTTAGTGAGAATGATTTATTCGTAAATTTTAATTATACACATACGCTGGAACAAATATATCATATTAATAAAAGCAAAGTATTACATATACATGGTGAGATTGGAAGAAACAATTTGTTATTAGGATATCCACAAGGTGAATATGAACCAGAAAAATATTATTATGATGTGAGATGTAAAGGAAGAGGTCCATTTTAGAATTTTGATTTTTCCGACTAGATTTTACCTTGTCTATTATTTTTTTATAATATTCCTCGGTTTGAGTGTCTTTTTTAAGAGGAAATTTGCAAATATTTTCAAGAATACTAAGCCCAAATTTTATACGCATAAAGTCTTTTATGCGATATAGCTTTTCAATATATTTATGCATAATTCTTTCTGAGTTTTCTTCATCCATAGTGTAATGAGATGCAGACACCTCTAAATTGTCATAAAACTTTCTTAGTTCAATATACTGACTTTGCGACTTAATATATTTTAAAGAGTTAGTAATGTTTTCATAACTGACTTCATCTACCTTATTGTTATCTACCACATACACTTTCATGGCAATATGCTCAACCAAATTTCTTAGTTGAGATAAAATATTTTGAGACAACAATCCCGCATCATCTTGTAACTTCTCAATGTTGCTGACTATTGTCTTATTGATATCTTGTATTGCTTGATCAATTTTACTCATTTGTACCTCTAATTTAATAAACTTTATCGTTTATTCTTCAATAAATTTTTGTATATATACTCTCAAATCATCTTCTGAACCACAAATTTGCGTGCACCAAAAATACATTACTGCCATCTCTAAGTCTTTCTTATGGTTTTTAATATAAGGCAAGTGCTTAAATCTTGAATATAATATGCTTATGTTAAACGGATCTTTAGCCCTCTTCCACTCATAGTTATACATATCATATTCTTTATCTTCTAAAATTCTTGTCTGTTTTTCCCATAGTCTGTGATTATCATACCAATAACTCGCATAATTAAAACCAAAGCGCGCGATGTCAACATTGTGTTCTGCTTTTAATTTATCAACCCAACCATTAAATGATTCACTTATAAATTCAAACTCCTCCACATTAAAACAATTTTTAAAATCTTTAAGAAGTAATAATAATTCATTGGTGTGGTTTTTTAGATATGGGTATTTTTTATACATTTTAGGAAAAACAATTTCTGAAAAATTATGGAGGTTTTCATCATCTGCTAAAAGAAAGAACTCTGGATTCTCCTCTTGAATGATGTTTTTTAAATACCTATCAATATAATTCCTATTTTCCAGATAGATTGTTACAAGAAAATTTTTACTTTCTTTTGAAAGTTCTCTCAAATATTTAATATAATTTGCAGCTCTAAGTTCATTTGCGATTGTATTATTTTCTTCGGAGGTAACATCTATATAGTTATCAAAATAATCATTCACAAAACCAATAAATATTTTCTTATTTGCTTCTTTAATCTCAATATCTTTTTCGTTCAAATTATCAATTTGTTTTCTTTTTGAAATATATTCTTCTATTGATAGCATATTTATACTCCTTTGTTTATGGCTTAGCATGGCTTTATTTTTTTAATCTCAGCCTAATCTTCTATTACTACAACATTCACTTTTTTGGAGTAGGCGGTGCAGGCGTCAATTGCCATTATGTCTTTGGTTATAAATGGCTCAAAATTCGCTTTGGGTCCAAACTCTGTATATTGCTCAGGGTGTTGATTTGCCCAAAACACACTACAGTGCCAATGCCCGCAAACAATTGTTTTGTTCGGCTCAAAAAATTTGTTCTTATGCATTTCTAATGGGTTGGCCCATCTTGACTTTTTCCACTGGTCTTTAGTTGCTTCTCTCCAGTTTTTATCATAGGAGTAATTTTCATAATTGATAGGTATCCAGCCATGAATAAAAACATGCTTGCTTGTTTCAAAATAATTGATATACATTGACAAAACTTCATCTAGTCCTGTTAGTTTTGAAATCTTTTTCAAGTCAAATTCTGAAATCATCCACTCAGGGT
>CAYJAI010000061.1:0-2762 GCA_964368395.1 uncultured Christensenella sp.
GGTTATATATTAAACTTTTGCATAAAGATTGCAAAACTTTTCTATAAAAATTAGATTTCCCAAAATTAGATTCCAAAAAATTATATTCCGAAAGACTTTCTATTTTAATAATTAGATTCCCAAAGGCTTTCTATTTTAATAATTAAACCCCAAAAAATCTTTTTATTTCTATCTCAGCCGTTTCGGGCGAATCTGAGCCGTGAATTAAATTTTCGCGATCGTTACAAGAATAATCACCGCGCAAAGTGCCGGCAGGTGCATCTAAATATTTGGTGGGCCCCATAAAATTACGCATACCTTTGACCACATTTTCACCTTGGACAATCATCCCGACCACTGGCCCGCTAACCATATATGAAAGGACATCAGGGAAAAAGGGGCGATCGGTTATATGTGCATAGTGTTCTCTCAGAATAGGTTCATCCAGAGTGAACATTTTTATATTGGTTATATTAAATCCTTTTTTCTCTATGCGCCCAATAATTTCACCTATAAGTCCTCTACGAACAGCATCTGGCTTTAACATAATATAAGTTTTTTCCATTTTTTTCACCTCAAATTATTTTTAATTTTACCACAACCAACCTATTTTTTCAACCATTTTAACATACTTCATCTGCTTAACCTCTCCTTTTGTATATTTTTCTCTTTTTTACAATGACCATAAGCAAGCACCCCGCAAGGGGGTTTTTTAGATGTTCTTTCTTTTAAATTGCTGGTGAAATTATAAAAACTTTTAAAAAATTAGCACTCTACGCTTGACAGTGCTAATATAAGGGTGTTATAATACAAATAGGCTGGTAGAAGTTATACAGTCAAAGCATTACAGAGGAGGAAAAATAAATGCGATTTAATAAAAATAATGATATAGTTTTAAGAGATGAAGGAGTTTTTGGTTTTTTTAGTCCCTTTTTAGATGACTTTTTCAATATCCCTTCACACAAAGAATGTAAGGTGCTGGACCGCTCAATGAAAACAGACATAATGGAAAAAGACAAAGAATATGAGATGCAGGTTGAATTGCCTGGATTTGATAAAAAGGATATAAAGATGCACTTAGAAAATGGTTATTTGACCGTTGAGGCGCAAAAGAGCGAGAGCAGTGAGCAAAAAGATGAGAAAGATAATATAATTAGGAGCGAAAGAAAGTTTGGTTCTTGTTCAAGGTCTTTTTATGTAGGTGAGGTGCAAGAGGAAGACATTAGGGCGAGACTGGAACAAGGTATTTTGACCATTGAAGTTCCAAAAGAAACCCAAAAGATAAATCCTAAAAAATACATTGAAATTAAATAAATCTAGTTTTTTATAACATAAACATTTTTTGTATTTTTAAATCAATTATGAATTATTAAAAAGGAAAGCATTGTAGTATCCCGCTTGGGTATGAGATGCTTTCTTTTATTTTTTGTAGATGATTGGATAACAAGCAGACCTCTAAGAGTAGGTAAGAACAACGGTGTATTTGATGATAAAGAGGATTTTAAACTGGGTAGTCACGATTTCTATCCAGTTAAACGATACACGAGTAAAAAAATTAAAGTTTTAGTGAGTGTGTTATAGTAGAGAAGCAGGCGCAATGAGATTGAAAAAGATTGAAAAATGCAAAAAAATATGATACACTTATGATAAGGAAAATGGAGCAACAAATACCGCAGATTGCAGAAATGAATTTGGCAGTAATCACACAAAAATCAGCCATTATTGAGAGGGTAGTTCGTTTGAGTTTTTTGCTGAAACCTATGTAGAAATGATTTGTTGCGACAAGCCTTCACTGTTGGCGCAAGTAATTAAAATGTATTTAAGGAGGATAAAATAATGTTGTTAACCGAAGAGGATATGCCGTTGTTTTACCATAACAAAAAATGCTGGAAATACCGAGAGGATGGTTCGGGAATGATATTGCTAGACAAGGCTACCGTAGAGGAGGTTAAAAGTTTTTTACAGTTCTATGAGGATGAGAGCATTTTGCTTAGTTACGGAGAAAGCACTTATCCGGAATTGTCTATTTACGACTTCATACAGATGAGGAAGCGCACTGGTGTTTCTGATACTGAAATCAATAAGCAAATAAAGCATTTATATAAGCCGAAATATATTACTGATTATGAAAAAGAGTATAATACTAAAATAGCATAATACACACATATACACATATAAACCTTCCTGAGAGAAAATGCTCCGGCGTGAATTTTTAGAAATACATAAAAAATCGTATAAATAACAAACCTTTTAAAATTTAAGATAAAAAAGTTTTTGCGGACACTCCTGAGTTTAAAGTGAGTAATCAAGATTTACGAAAGGTGCAAAAGCATACTAAAATATAAAGTCAATACTTTTAAGTATGGGAAAAATCTGCTGAGGCTAGATATATTTAGAACACCCCTTTTTAGATAGATATATTATTCTTTCGGGATTCGTTCTTTTAAAAGCCTAATTGATTAGCCTATCAATTTTGACATAGTTTTTGACACAGTTTTTATGTTTTTTGCACTAGTTTTAGAGCAAAATAGCGAAAACAAAGGGTTCTAGCAAAACCGCTAGAACCCTCTATTTATGGGCGTTTCAGCCCGATTTGTTGGTGACCCATCCGCGACTGGCGGGAAAAGCAAGGGGGGATGTCTGCGAGGCACGCTTTGTAATCAAGAGGGATTGTCCCACTTTTCGCTCCTGTTTCACAAAAAAAGAAAGCCTCAAAGGCTCTCTTTGTTTTGGTGACCCATCCGCGACTCGAACGCGGGACAACTTGATTAAAAGTCAAGTGC
>CAYJAI010000062.1:0-2741 GCA_964368395.1 uncultured Christensenella sp.
GGAATGTATATTAACACCACAAGCAATTATCAGGGTTTGTTTGGAAATGTGAATGTTGCAATAGTTCAAAATGTTGGTATGATTAATGGGTATGTTAAAGGTTATTATTACACTGGCGGAGTGGTCGGAAATGTCTATCCCGGCACTATAACAAACTGCTATAATGCTTGCATAATTTGTCCCACTGCTTCTTATAGTGGCGGGGTGGTAGGACAAGGTATTAATGGCATAATAAGCAATTGTTATAATATCGGCACGATTAGTGGAAGTAATACTTATACTGGTGGAGTGGTTGGAACTGTTACTTCAACCACTATAAAAAACTGTTATAATTCTGGAAATGTTACCAGTTTAAGTCTTTATGTGGGTGGAATAGCTGGTGAGAGCGATAGGTCTTCCTTAAAAAATAATTATAACACTGGAGTTATAAGTGGAAGCGCATATGTCGGTGGAATTGTTGGGCATAATTATCACAGTGGTAGTTCCGTAAGCAATTGTTACAACGTTGGCACAATATTATCAAGTGGAATTGGTTTAGGTGGAATTGTTGGGTATAACAGATCAGGGACAGTTACAAACTCTTATTGGCTATCAACAAGTGCAATTCATGATATCGGCACAACCGATGGTACAACTAACTTATCATCAAACACTGGCACAGATTGCCGTTCTTTCGACACATCTCAAAACATTTCAACAACTAATATTGGAGGAACAGATTATACTAACTTGGAAGCTGCTTTAAACGCTTGGGTAATACTTAATCAAAGTGGAACCACATACAAGTATTGGGTTTCGTTGGTCACTTATCCCGTTTTTGTATCCACTTGGTTTTCGGGTGGTAACGGAACGAGCGGAAGTCCTTATTTGATTGCAAATGCTGAGCAGTTAGCGTTAATGGCTTCAATTGTAAATGGTTCCGGTAGCAATGCAAAATACAACAATAAATATTACAAACTTACTGCGAACATTCAAGTTAACGACACAACGAATTGGACAAGTTGGCCAACAGGTGCACCAGCAACACAATGGGTGCCAATTGGAACAAGCACTTACATATTTAGGGGAAATTTTGACGGCGATAATCATACTGTTAGTGGAATTTATATTAATAATTCAAGCGATTATCAAGGCTTGTTTGGGTATGCCAATAACGCTACCATGAAAAATGTTGGACTAATTAATAGTTATATAAAAGGACATAATTATATAGGAGGTTTTATCGGATATTCTAACAATGGTCGTTATAAATTATCGGGTCTTTTTAACAGTAGTGTAATTAAAGGCAATTCTTATGTTGGTGGAGTGATTGGGAAAGGCGATTATTGTTTTATAAGAGATTGTTTTAATGAAGGTGCGATTACCGCGGACACTTATTATGTAGGAGGAATTGCTGGATACACTAGTACTTATAATAATATAGTAAATAGTTATAACACTGGTAATATTTATGGTGTGGAACATATAGGTGGTATTGTTGGTGATAACCATTGGAGAAGCACTGTAACCAATTGCTATAATATCGGCACAATAAGTGGATCAAATAATATTGGTGGTATTGCTGGCTATAATAGTTCGGAATGCACTGTAACCAATTGCTATAATATCGGCACAATAAGTGGATCAACTAATATCGGCGGAGTGGCTGGAAGCAATTATGCTACAGTTTTGTATTCCTACTGGCTTACTGGCACTGCGGGATTTGGTTATGGCAGTGGCACTAACTGCTCTGTTTTCACACTAGTTGGAACACCTCAAGTTCCAACCCTAACCACTCCGGTTTCCATTGGTGGAAGTTCGTGGGGTGTTTTGAAGGATGCCCTTAACGCTTGGGTGATTAATAATCAGGGTGTAAGCACTAACGCTTGGTACAATCAAAGAATAGACTTATATAGACATTGGGTTACTTTAATCACATATCCTGTTTTTTCTTCCACTTGGTTTTCAGGTGGCGATGGAACAAGTGAGAGTCCTTATTTGATTGCAAATGCAGAGCAATTAGCATTTTTATCTGCATTTGTAAATGATACCTCTTGTGATGCATATTACTACGCCAACAAATATTATAAACTCACTGCGGATATAACCCTTAACAACGAAACCTTTACTTTTGATGCCGACACCGGCTTGGTAACTGTAACCGACAGCACAAACACATTTTACTTGGGAACGGGAATAAAAGGTGCAAGTGGTGGAAACACAACTTTTGACACAACCGCAAGCGTTGCGGGTTCTTATTATTTATCCAACTCAAGCAACACCCCAACCACACCAACAACGGGAGCAAATTACATAACTTGCAACGGATTAAACGTTTACACTTGGAATCCAATTGGAACAATTTTCTACGGTTTTCAAGGCAATTTTGACGGCGACAACTACACTGTTAGCGGAATCTATATTAATAACACAGACTACAGGCAAGGTTTCTTTGGTTATACCGATACTGCTACCATTAAAAATGTTGGAGTTATTAATAGTTATATTAAAGGTGGAAAATTCTATATTGGTGGAGTAGTCGGGAATAGTATTAGCGGAACTATAATTAATTGTTTTAATGAAGGTAATATTATAGGTCAAACAACTTCCGGCGGAACTTCCGTGGGTGGTATTGTCGGCAAAGGTGAAAATAATATTAATGTTATTAATTGTTTCAACACGGGTGCTGTTTCTGGTTATAATGCAGTTGGTGGAATAGCGGGGAATTTTAACACAAATGCCAACATGAAAAATTGCTATAA
>CAYJAI010000063.1:0-2573 GCA_964368395.1 uncultured Christensenella sp.
TGCAAAGTTTGGCAATTAAATCAATTTGTTCTTGTATCCATTATTTGCTCCTTTTACTCAATGTTTGAATCAACTTCAACACCTGCAAGTTCTTTTATTTTTGTCTAAAAGGTATTCCTGCAATCATCATTCTTGCACAAAAACAAAAAATAATTAAAAATTGATATAAATTTGAAAATGTTATGGTATAATATTTTTGAGGAAATAAATATGAAAAGAATTTTATGTTACGGAGATTCAAATACTTGGGGGTATATTTCTGGTAGCGACCACTTAAGATACAATTCAAATGAAAGATGGACTAAACTTTTACAAAAAAAATTAGGACAATCCTTTGAAATTATAGAAGAAGGCCTTAATTCCAGAACATTATTTTCAAATGATGATAGACCTGGTAAAGAAGGCAGAAACGGATTTACATATCTAAAACCTTGTATGGATTCACACGATAAATTTGACACTATAATTATTATGCTGGGAACAAATGAGTTGAAATCCACTTTTAATAATACAGCAGAAGATATTGTTCAAATGATTGATAAATATGTAGACTTTGTCAAAAATTACAAATCTCAAATAGATAAAACTTGCCCTAACATTATTATTTCGGGACTGCCTATAGTTCAAGAAGATACCTCATATTCTAAAAAAGATAATAAATATAAAGGAGCAACTCAAAAAAGCATTGAATTAAATAATCTTTTAGAAAAATATTGTCAAGATAATTTATTAACTTATATTAACAATGATGATTTAACTGTGGGGATGGATGGCGTCCATTTAACAAAGGAAAGCCATATTTCCCTTGCGAATCGCTTATCTAAAGTTTTAACTAATGATTTGATTAAATAAACTAACGTCTTACTCTACCAATAGGAACCGCGTTCGCACACTAGTTTAAGTCCTATATTTACCTAATTTGGCGAGGGTGAGAATTTACCCTATCCCGCCAAAAGGAATTATGTTTTAACCACGCCAAATAATTTACTTCAATGTATCGGATGCAGCGTGCAAAATGTTTGAAACGCAACGATTAACAAAAGGGAGATGTTATGAAAAAGGTTTTAGGTAAAGGACTTTACTGTTATAAAAGTAATCCGAATGAAAAATATACCAAAATATTTTTAGAAAATCATGAAGTTGATATGGACGGAACTATCGGAATTGATTTGGGAAGAATACCTGAATTTGACGGCATGCCTAAAGAAACAAATTATTGTGGTAAAACTATGAAACTGATAAAACATGAGTTTCAAATTGAACTTGAAAGATTTGGCAAAACTGAAGGTGACTGTGAGTTTTGGGACTATGAAAGTGATGACAAATCTCTGACTGTAAGCGTAGCTGTTTTATCAGACGGAAAAAGAGCAGATGTTGTAATTAGAGAATAGTTCAAATGCAGTTTTCACCATTCCGCCATGGAAACAAGCACATTTGTCTTAATCGACCAATGTGCCTGTTAAAAGAGGAATATTTAAAAAAAGTATTTTACTAAAAGACAGTAAAAAGCGACCATTCATTGCGATAACTGGCTCATACATTTATGATGATGGCAGCTTACAAACGGTTTATGGAGAAGCATATTTGTTTTCCAATGGCGCTTGCTCTCAAATTTGTGAAAATGGAAAAATAAAAGATATGAATCAATTAATAAAACCTATTACCTATCAAGAATAATAATCGCTTAATAAAAAAAACAGTATTATTGATATTATACACAATATCATTTTTATTGGGAGAGTTGAATATGAATAACAAACAATGGGAAAAAGACTGTGAAAAAGTCGCCAAATACTATGCAGATAAGATTGAGGCAAAAGGTTACACATTTGAGGCGCTTGCAGTTAGAGATAAAAAATATACAAACATGTTTTTTGATGAAATGTTTGCAGGTTTAAATGTTAAAGCATGTTCTTCCTTTATGGATATAGGTTCAGGGCTGGGTCTTTTTATTGAGTATATTAAAGAACGCAAATGGCAGCCAAAGAATTACATGGGCGTGGACTTAATTGAGCAGTTTGTTGATTATTCAAAACAGACGTATAAAGGTTTTACCTTTTTGCATGAAAATTTTATTTCCGAAAGTTTTGCTTTAAGCAGTAAATACGATTATGTTTTTGCACTTGGTGTTTTAGTATCACGGGTAAGTGACTATAAAAACTATTTATCAAAATTTATTAAAAAAATGGTTTCATATTCCAAAAAATATGTATTGTTTAATCTTATCACTCAAATAGATAATAATTCAGCAAATTATTCTAATAAATATGAGATTGGTGGAATTACATATATAGAAAGATTTGAAATAGAAAAGATATTAAATAGTATTCCAAACATTACCTATAAGATTATTGAAAAGAAAATATTTGATGATGCAACAGATGCATTTGTGCAAATTGAGATAATATAGAAAGCAGCGAAAACTGGACACAATATTGTGGAAGAAGCAACGATACCACAAATATTTTTTACGAAGACCGCATTAGATATGAAGTGCTTTATCACACCGATCTTGGCAGAGCCGGCACAGCACATAATGGCAGAGATTTGAAGCTTGTTAACTGGGGTAACTA
>CAYJAI010000064.1:0-2512 GCA_964368395.1 uncultured Christensenella sp.
AATCAAACCCCAGAGGAAACAGTTAAGATAATTTTAGAAAAAATAAAATGAATTATAATTTAAATTTGTTAGATAGACCATTCAAAGCAATTAAGGTTGGGACCAAGAAAATAGAAACTAGAGTGCCGACCAGTTATGATAAAACTCCTTATGCCGATTTAAAAATTGGAGACACTTTTACTTTCACTAATATGACAACAAACGAGGTGATGAGGGTTGAAATTTTAGGCGTTAGACATTATCCAGATGTCCGATCTATGTTAGAAGCCGAAGGTACCAGAAACGCTTTGTCTTCAGGTTTAGATATTAATAGTGCTATTGAGAGATATAATACCATCTTTGAAGAGTATAAAGAAAATATTCCTAAATTTGGTATTTATGGGATTGAAGTAAGGCCTATTTAGCATAAGTTATTTTTGTGCTAATATGGCTTTATGAAAAAGATATACCCTAAAAAATTAGAAAAAGGTGACGAGATAAGGATAATTGCCCCCTCTCACTCCATCTCTATTATTTCTCAGGCTAATAGAGAGATTGCTAATAATCGACTTAAGGATTTGGGCCTTAAGATATCATTTAGTAAAAATGTAGAGGAAACTGACGCTTTTGGTTCGTCGTCAATTAAATCCAGGGTGGCTGATCTACATCAAGCTTTTAAAGATCCGAAGGTTAAAGCCGTTTTTACAGTCATAGGCGGTTTTAATTGCAATCAACTTTTAAAATATATTGATTGGAACATAATCAAAAACAATCCAAAGATATTTATTGGTTACTCCGATACTACAGCCTTACAAAATGCCATTTTTGCCAAAACTGGTTTGGTAACTTATTCCGGGCCAGCTTGGTCAACTTTTGGGCAGAAATTACATTTTGAATATACAATGGATTGTTTCAAAAAATGTCTAATGACAAATGAAGCTTTTGCAATTGCTCCATCAAAGGAATGGACGGACGATGCTTGGTATATGGATCAGGATAAGAGGAATCCTATTAAGAATGAAGGCTGGTTGGTTATAAATAAAGGTAAGGCTTCTGGTACTATTTTAGGAGCAAATCTTTGTACCTTTAATTTACTCCAAGGGACAGAATATATGCCATCTCTGAAAGATTCTGTTCTTTTTTTGGAAGATGATGAAACCTCAAAATACGTTGATTTTGATCGTAACTTACAGTCGCTCATTCATCTGCCTTTCTTTAAGTCAGTAAAGGGTATCGTGATCGGACGTTTTCAAAATGCCAGTGAAATGACTAATGAAAAATTAATTAAAATAATTAAAACTAAGGCTGAACTGAAAAATATACCAGTAATCGCTAATGTAGATTTTGGCCATACTAGCCCGATTATCACTTTTCCAATCGGTGGAGAAGTAGATATAGATACAAATAATAAAAGTATTGTTATTGCCAAGCATTAATTTTAAACATAATGTATAAATCATTTACTGCCGATGAATTCAGAAAAATGTGTAACCTTCCTCCCGATTATGAGGTGGCCGGTTTTATTTGCTATGGTGCCTGGGATGATGAAAAGCATTTTAAAAATTTTGAAGATGCTCTCAAAGACCTTGGGATAGAATATAAAATAAACACCCTTGAATATAAATTCCTCCAACATATCAGAGAAATAGAAATCAAAGGCAAGAAATACTGGTTTGCAATAGAGTACGGTGGAGCAACGTTATCTGAATATTTGCACCTGGCCTGTTTATTTGGTTCCCAAAAGAATATTCATATCGGCAGTTGTGGCGGTCTGAATCCAAATTTGAATTCTTTGGACCTGATAGTTCCGACATATACTTACGGTAACGAAAGTACTACCAGAATTTATGCCCGTGAGGTAAAAGATAGTAGACACTTTTCAACAGAGAGTATTTCACAGGAATTAATCAAGAACACACCCAAAAATCTTAAAATAGATACTGGACCAATTATGGGTTGCCAAGCAATGATGGGGGAAACTTGGGACGATGTAAAATCCTGGTCTGAGGCTGGGTATTCTGGTGTGGAAATGGAAACCGCTGTCTTCTTTGCTGTTTCTAATCATTTTAAAGTACCTTGTGGAGCATTGATTTATATATCAGATAATCTTATTAAGGGTCAAACTTGTCATAGCGAAAGCCATAAAAATGAAAAAGTAAAACGAGAGGCAGTAAAAGCAGAAGTATATAAAGTGGCAATTAAGACTATTATAGATTAAATAATATGCAAAAAGGTCTAATAGTACATACTTTAATAATAAATGATAAAGGAGAAATTTTGATTCTTCAACGCTCTAAAACGGATGATGTCTTGCCTGAATATTGGGATATACCAGGTAGAACTTTAGAAGAGGGAGAGGACCCTATGTTAGGTGCTAAAAGAGAGACAAAAGAGGAGACAGGAATTGATATTATTAATCCCAGACTATTTTTCCACACGTCAAACGTAGACATAAGTAAAAACAAACAATTTGTGACCCTAATTTTCTGGGTTAAGGCTATAAACCCTCAAGTCGTTTTAAATACTAAGGATC
>CAYJAI010000065.1:0-2509 GCA_964368395.1 uncultured Christensenella sp.
TCGCTTTGCCTCTGCCTTTCACCTTAGGTTCAGCCTTTTTGCTGAGTTTAGGGTCCGTTATACCAAACTTCTGAAACAAATACATTCTTCTTTCTGCGTTAATAAGGAACTGTCTTTGCTCCATAATTGCAGACACCACCTGTGCCTTAGCAGCCAAATATGCTTCATAGTATTCTTTACTATGCCAGCCCATTTTTTCCCAGTCTTTCGCATCTTTCTCTATTTCTTTCCGCTGTTTACTGGTGATGTTAGGTTGAGGATTATTAGCGTTTTGTCTATCCTGATTGTCTAAAAAGGTTCTGTATTCCTCTTTGCTCTCAAAACCCTTTTTTTCCCAATTCTTTAATTCTTGTTCTCTTTGTTTTTCCGCTTTACGAACGATTTTCTCTACATTCATTCTACTAACTCCCATTTCATTAACTCCTTTGATGGGTAATAATTAGTCATCATCTATCATTGATATCTAAATTATATCATTTTTCACTTAGGGAATCAATGCCTGATTTAAATTTTGTTCTTAACTTTATTTTGTTGTTAAATTTATTGTGTGATTGACTTTCTAGTGTTTTTAACTTTGTTGTGTTGTTAACTGGATAGGTTTTTAATTTTTTTGTGTATTAACCCTGAGAAATTAAAACTTTATTAACTGTTATATTAACTTATTAACTTTTAACTTTATTGTGTTTTTGACTTTTTAATTCTTGTTTTTATTGATAACTTTATTATAAAGCAAGTCCAAACGGGTTTGCTTATTCAACCTATTTAAGGTTGTCCATATCCAAAGACATTAGGTAGTCGGATAGCACCAAAAAGATTTTCACTTTTAAAAATTATTATAAACAAAAATGGATTTCAAACAAAAAACTAGTTCGAGTAAAAACTAGTTCGAGTAAAGACTAGTTCGAGTAAAAAAATAGTTCGAGTAAAAACTAGTTCGAGTAAAAGAATAGTAGAGCAAAAACTATGCAACTTTATTTTTTAATTTAGCCACAAATTCGATTGCAAATTTTTCTACCGTTCCTGCCCCCATCCATAAAATCAAGTCTTCTTTTTGTGCCTTTTTAAAAAGGTATTCCTCACAAAGGTTTGCGTTATCAAAATAGGTGGTATTTATATCGGGAGGTAAGTTTCTAAACAAATCAAGCGCTGTTCCGCCCTTCATTTCTTTTTCTCTTGCTGAGTATGTAGGAAGTAAAAGCAACTCATCAACTCCTGAAAAGCATTCAAGAAAGCGGTCAAATAAGGTTAATGTGCGGGAATATGTATGGGGTTCAAATACGCAAAACAGTTTACCCTTTTTCATCAAGTTTGCGGTTTGAATAGCATACTCAATTTCAGTCGGATGGTGTGCATAGTCCGAAATTATTAAGGGGTTTGTGTGCAGTGTTTGAAAGCGCCGTTGCACACCTGTCCAACTTTCTAATTTTTCTTTAATTTTTTCAAAAGGGATACCCAAAGTGCTGGTCAAGGCTATGCTTGCCATCGCGTTATAAACATTATGCTTTCCCGGAACTTGTAATTGTATTCTGCCGAAATGAAAGTTATCTTTATAGCAATCAAAGGAAAAATAGGCGTCTTTTTGCTGTTCGTTACCTGCCCAAAAATCACTCTTCTTTCCGACATCAAAAGCAATAATTTTGGATCTAGGTATGTTGTAATTATGTGTATCTAAAAGGTTGTTGTTCAGCACTACGAAATCACTAGTCTGTGTCATAAATTTTTCAAAAGTCTGCACTAAATCTTCTTGATTCTTGTAACAGTTCATATGCTCGGGTTCAAGGTTGGTTACCACAGAAAAAGTAGGGTGTATATACAGCAAACTTTTATTGAACTCACATACCTCTGTTATAAAAAGGTTGTGATTGCCCATTTTTAAATTATCCTTAAACTGAGCAGAGAAGCCGCCTATATGAACAGTTGGGTTGAGGTCCTGCATTATGTAGGCTATCATAGAGGTGGTGGTTGTTTTTCCGTGCGTGCCTGAAACGGCGATGCACCGCTCAAAACTCTTTGCTAGAATACCTAAAAATTCTGCCCGCTCTATTATGGGCTTGTTAAGTTCTTTTGCTAAAACAAGTTCGGGATGAGTTGGAAGTAATGCCGAAGTATAGACTAAAAGGTCGCAATTTTTTACTGAGTCTAAATTTTGGTTTTCAGTAATGGTAATGCCAGACTTTTGCAATTCGGTTGTTGTGTTTGATAAATTATTATCACTTCCGCTTACTTTTTTGCCTAGATTCTTCATAAACTTTGCCAAGGCACTCATACTTACTCCGCCTATACCAGAGAAGTGAATATGTTTTATTTCTTTAAAATTTTTCATAAAATGATATATGAACAAGCCTAAAAAATGGTGAAAAAGTTAAAACTTTTAAAAGTTGGCGTATTTTGTTTGATTTTTCTATAAAATATGATAGAATGTAGTTGGCTGAAAAGTTTTACTTTTATGCTAAACTAAAAAAGGAAGGTGGAGTGACTTGATTAATATCTCTGACATTCGTATTCGCAT